>JAGAHK010000089.1 GCA_017627115.1 Bacillota bacterium
ATTGGTGCAGAAAACACGGCGAGAACTTCGATTACGGCTTTGTGGACACGGTGGAGCTTTCAAAGGTGCTTCTGCCCGATATGGAGCATTATAAGCTCGATCAGGTCTGTGATGAGCTTGGGGTGGAACTTCAGAACCATCACCGTGCAGTCGATGATGCAGAGGCGACCGCAGGCCTGTTTTTAAAGGAACTTGAAATACTTGCAAAAGAGGGCGTGACCACTCTCAAACAGGTGAACGAGTACGCCCAAAAGCATATAAATCCGCGTATGATACCCAAGTATTACCACATCATCATTCTTGTGCAAAATATGAAGGGTCTGCGCAATCTGTACGAGCTGATCTCGGATACGCATATCAAATACTTCAACCGCAGACCGAAACTGCCGAAAAGCAGGCTGATAGAAATGCGCGAGGGGCTTATTTTAGGCTCTGCGTGTGAGGCGGGCGATCTGTTCAACTATGTTTTTGACGGCTATGACGAGGAAATAATCAAACAGACGGTCGATTTTTACGACTATCTCGAAATACAGCCCATAGGCAACAACCGCTTTATGATAGGCAACCAAAGCAGAAGCGGTAAGTCGGTCGAAAACGAGGAGGAGCTGCGCGAATTGAACCGCAAAATAGTGGCTTTGGGCGAAAAGTACAACAAACCCGTTGCCGCGACCTGCGATGCGCATTTCCTTGACCCCGGGGACGAGATATTCAGACGTATAGTGCAGACGGGCGAGGGCTTTGACGATGTTGACAACCAGCCGCCGCTTTTCTACCGCAATACGGAGGAGATGCTTGAAGAGTTTGCATATCTCGGCGAGGAAAAGGCGTATGAGGTGGTGGTGACAAATACCAACCTTATTGCCGATTGGATAGGGGATGTAAACCCCGTTTACGAGGGTACCTGTCCGCCTAAAATGCCCAATGCGGACGAGGATCTGCGCCGCATAACACACGAAAGGGCGAAGGAGATATACGGCGACCCCCTGCCCGAAATAGTGGAAACAAGGCTCAATAAGGAGCTTGATTCTATAATCACACACGGTTTTGCCGTGCTTTACATAATAGCGCAGAAGCTTGTGTGGAACAGTATGGAAAACGGTTATATCGTTGGTTCGCGTGGCTCGGTCGGCAGTTCGTTTGCGGCGACCATGGCGGGCATAACCGAGGTAAATCCGCTTGATCCGCATTATATCTGTCCCAACTGCAAGTACTCCGATTTTACCTCGGAGGAAGTTATTGCAAACGCAGGTAACTCGGGCTTTGACCTGCCCGATAAGGACTGTCCCGTCTGCGGTCATAAGTTAAGCAAAAACGGTCAGGCGATACCCTTTGAGACCTTCCTCGGTTTCAACGGCGATAAGGAACCCGATATCGACCTTAACTTCAGCGGTGAATACCAGCAGAGGGCGCACCGCTACTGCGAGACCCTCTTCGGTGACGGTCATGTGTTCAAAGCGGGCACGATAAGCTGTTTGCAGGACAAGACCGTCTTCGGCTATGTCGCAAAATACTGCGAGTCGCATAATATACATATGACGAACGCACAAAAAGCACGTCTTGTTGACGGCTGTCTCGGCGTAAAGCGCACCACGGGTCAGCACCCCGGCGGTCTGATAATTGTGCCGAGTGACAATACCATTTACAACTTTACTGCCGTTCAGCGTCCTGCGAACGAATTTGAATCGGTGGTAAAAACAACACATTTCGATTATCATTCGATACACGATAACCTGCTCAAACTTGATATGCTCGGTCATGATGTGCCGACCATAATACGTATGTACCACGATATTACGGGCTTTGACCCTCTTGATGTGCCTATGGACGATAAGGCGACCATTTCGCTTTTCACCTCGCCCGAGGCTCTCGGCGTTACCGAGGAGGATATAGGCTGCAATACGGGTTCGCTTGGCCTGCCCGAGTTCGGTACGAGTTTCGTGCGCCAGATGCTTATGGAAACGAAGCCCAACAGCTTCTCCGACCTTGTCCGCATTTCGGGACTTTCACACGGTACGGATGTCTGGACGAACAACGCACAGGACCTTGTGCGTGACGGTGTTGCGACCATTAAGGAGATAATACCCACCCGTGACGATATTATGGTTTATCTTATCATAAAGGGCGTGGAAAAGGGCAAAGCCTTTGAAATAATGGAAAAGGTAAGAAAGGGCAAGGGGCTTACACCCGAGCATGAGGAGCTTATGCGTGCCCATGATGTGCCCGAATGGTATATCGAAAGCTGCAAGAAGATAAAGTATATGTTCCCGAAAGGCCATGCGGTGGCTTATGTTACAAATACCTTCCGTATCGGCTATTTCAAGATAAACTATCCCTACGCATTCTATGCTGCGCAGTTCTCCGTTAAGTATGAGGATTTCGACTACAATATCATGGCTTTCGGCAGGGACCGTGTGCTTGCAAAGATGAAAGAGATAGACGAAAAGGGCGATGAAAAGACCGCAAAGGACAAGTCTATGCGCACCACGCTGGAGCTTGTCAATGAAATGTATGCGCGCGGTCTGAAATTTGTGCCGATGGATCTGTACAAGTCCGACCCGTTCAAGTTTAAGGTGACGGAGGACGGTCTTATGCCGCCGCTGTGTACCATACAGGGGCTTGGCGGTACGGCTGCCGAGGGCATAGCCGCCGCAAGGGAAGAAAGACCTTTTGACAATATCGAGGATTTCAGAAAACGCACGGGTCTGGGCAAAACGCTTATCCAGCTGCTGCGTGAAGCGCATATGTTTGACGGTATGGAAGAAAGCGACCAGCTTTCGCTGTTTACAATGATGAAATAAAATGAAATAAGCTGAAATAAAAAAGGGACTGCCGCATTGAGAATATGATAATACTCAATGTTTCAGTCCCTTATCTTGTCTGATTCCCGTTAAATGCCAATTGGCGAAAAGCCTGCTTTTCGCCGGAGGGGGGAGCTTATGCGACCCCCGTTTTTATTTGTGATATGGTTGATTATGGCTTATCCTTTGCGCCCTGTACAGCTGTTCAAGCAGTATCACACGCATCAGCTGGTGCGGAAAAGTCATTTTTGAAAAGCTTAAGCTGTAGTCCGAGCGTTTGGCTATCTCTTTTCCGAGACCGAGCGAGCCGCCTATAACAAAGGTCAGATGGCTGTTTCCGCGTGTCAGGGTATCGTCGATAAAGCGGCTCAACTCCACGCTGTCAAGCTGTTTTCCGCCTATATCGAGCGTTATGACATAACTGTTCGGGTTTATCGCCTTTAAAAGCCGCTGTGCCTCTGTGTTTTTTATCTGCTCTTCAAGGGCGGCGGAGGCATTGTCGGGCGTTTTCTCGTCCTCTACCTGCTTTATCTCGATATTTGCGTATGCCGACAGCCTTTTTATATACTCGTCTATCGCCATTGTATAGAATTTTTCCTTGATCTTGCCTACACAGGCTATTGTTATCTTCATTGTTCTTCCACCGCTTTTCGCCTGCTTTTAAATCTCTTTACGGCATACACTATGCACATCATAAGAAATGCGCCGCAAAGGTCTATGCACACATCCTCGAATTTTCCTTCGCGCTTTATAAGTTTTTGGTGTATCTCGTCAAAAATGCCGTATACAAAGCAGAAAATAAGTGTGAACATAACGCAGAAATACTCGTTTTTGTCATACTCGTTTTTCAGCAGAAAAATAAACAGCGCAAGGAAGGCATAGAGAAACAAATGCGCGCTTTTCCTTATGTATTTTTGTATTTTGCTGTTCAGCTTTTTTATATAGCTTTCCTTTTCCTTATCGTCCTTGAACTCTTTTTTTACGTTTTCCTTTGCGGCATTCTGTACGGGCTTGACTATTATATCGCTTGTGGCGATAGTCTGCTTGTAGGTCTGTGCGGAAAAAGCGTATATGGTTATAAGCATCAGAACAGACATAAGAAAGTAAAGTCTTTTGGCTTTATTGTTTTGCATTATAATATCCTTAAATCAGCATTTCCTTAAATCTTTTTAAGTCTTGCAAGCTTTGCCATCAGCTTTTTGGTGCCTGCGGGGAAATCGGCGGTCACTTCGTAATCTGCGCCTGCGGGGCTTATATTCGTAACTGTGCCTATGCCGAATTTCATATGCCTTACCTTGTCGCCGACCTCAAAATCAAGCTTGAGATCTTTTGGCGCGGGCATGGCATATGCCGACGGCTTTGTCATATAGCGCGTTTGCGGTACATAACGCTGCGCCGCGGGCTTTGGTATGGGTACTGCGCCCGTATTCTGTTTTGGCGCCGCACTGTCCTGCACTTCTATGAGCGGCTTGGGCAGCTCTTTCAGAAAATCCGACGGCGCGTTGTACTGCGTTTCACCGTATGTCATCCTGCTTTTTGAGCAGGTTATGTAAAGCTTGCGCTTTGCGCGTGTTATGCCTACATAGCAAAGACGGCGCTCCTCCTCCATAGCGGAAAGAGTCTCGGACTGCATAGCACGGAAACCGGGAAAAATGCCGTTTTCGCAGGCAGCCATAAACACCGTGTCAAACTCCAGACCCTTTGAACTGTGCAGTGTCATAAGCACGACCGCATCCTCGTTTTCTTCAAGACCGTCAACATCGGCTACAAGGGCAACATCTTCAAGGAAGCCCTCAAGACCCGCCTGTCCGCTCGGGGATTCTACAAACTCCGCAGCCTTGCTCACAAGCTCTTCAAGGTTGTCAAGCCTGCCGAGTGACTCCTCGGTGTTCTCGCCCAAAAGCTCGTCACGGTAGCCGCTTTCTTCAAGTATGCCCTTTATAAGCTCGCCAACCTGCATATCGGGCGCATTTTGTATAAATTTATTTATAAATTCGTAAAACAGGTAAACAGGCTTTGCCTTTGTCTTTATATCGGGTATCATCTCGGGCATACTCAAAACGCTCAAAAGCGGCTGACCGCTTTCCTCGCAGTAATTAAGCACCTTTTCCACCGTGGCATCGCCTATGCCGCGCTTCGGTACATTGATTATGCGCGAGAATGATATGGTATCATTCGGGTTTGATATGAATTTAAGGTAGGCAAGGATATCTCTTATCTCCTTGCGGTCATAAAAGCGCGTGCCGCCCAAAAGACGGTAGGGGATAGCTGCTTTCACAAAGGCTTCCTCAAATACGCGCGATATGGCGTTGTTTCTGTAAAGTATGGCAAAATCACCGTAGGACTTGCCGTCCTCGTGTGCATCCTTTATCTGCTTTGCGGTATACAGTGCCTCGGTCTTGTCGTCGGGCGCACGGTAAAGCGTTATCTTTTCGCCGCTGTCCTGCTCCGTCCACAGGCTTTTCGCCTTTCTTGCGGCATTGTTTTTGATGACTGCGTTTGCCGAGTTAAGTATATTCTGTGACGAACGGTAGTTCTGTTCAAGCTTTATGACCTGCGTGTTCGGGAAATCGTCCTCAAAATTGAGTATGTTTCGTATATCTGCGCCACGCCAGCCGTAAATGCTCTGGTCGTCATCGCCGACTGCACAAAGGTTTCTGTACTTTGCCGCAAGCAGCTTTATCAGCTGATACTGCGAAGCATTGGTATCCTGGTACTCATCGACCATTATATAGCGGAAACGGTCCTGATATTTTTCAAGCACCTCGGGGAAGCTCTGAAATAGTATTACCGTCTTGAAAATAAGGTCGTCAAAATCAAGCGCGTTGTTGTCTTTCAGGTGGTTCTGATACATCTCGTAAAGTTCTGCCACCTTTTTCATACGGAAGTCCTTTTCATTTTGTATCATATAATCCTTCGGGCTTACAAGTGCATCTTTCTGCTTGCTTATCTCGCCCAGCACGTATTTTATCGGGTAGACCTTATCGTTTATGTTATGCGCCTTGTACAGGTTTTTCATAAGGCGCAGGCTGTCGTCCGCATCAAAAATGGTAAACTTGTTCGTGTAGCCGAGTTTTTCTATATCGCGGCGGAGTATGCGCACGCAGGTAGAGTGGAAGGTGCTTACCCATACATCTTTTCCGCCCTCGCAAAGTGCAGAAACACGCTCTTTCATTTCCCTTGCGGCCTTGTTGGTGAAAGTTATCGCAAGAATATTGAACGGGCGCACGCCTTTTGATATAAGGTAGGCGATACGGTGTGTCAGCACGCGCGTTTTGCCCGAACCTGCGCCTGCAAGCAGCAGCAGCGGACCTTCGGTGGTCAGTACGGCCTGCTTTTGCATGGGGTTAAGCTTATCTATCATCTCATTTATCATTTTTCTTCTCCTAAACGCTCTAATACTGTTTTATAGCCGCCCTCACCATAGTTAAGGCAGCGGTTCACACGGCTTATTGTCGCTGTCGATGCGCCTGTTTTTGCGGCTATCTCGCTGTATGTTATGCCATTTTGCAGCATACGCGCCACCTCAAAACGCTGTGCAAGCGACTGTATTTCATGTATGGTGCAGATGTCCTCAAAAAAAGCATAACATTCTTCAACGGTCTGCAACTGCAAAATGCCGTCAAACAGCCTGTCGGCGGCTTCGTTTTTTATCTTCTCGTTCATATTACGGCTCCTGTGGCTTCAAGAATTTGTATAAAAATTCGGGGTCAGTGTTTACAATAAGCTCATCGGGGAAATCCGCCTCTTTCAAAAGCGGCTCAATGCGTGAAAAATCGCCGATAAGCGAATAGAAATGCGCATCGCTGCCCAGAATAACGGGCATACCCTGTTTTTTGCACTCCAAAAGCAATTCAAGGGTCATCGGTTCACCGCCGTGCCTGCCGTTTTTCGGGCTGTAGGATGCGTTGTTTATCTCCAAAAGCACGTGGTTGTCCCTTGCGCACGATACGGTTTTGTGTATGTCAAAGGGATAGCGAGGGTCGCAGGGATGACCTATGATATTGACATAGGGATTTTTGATGGCGTTTATAAGCGCCTGCGTGTTCTCCTCTTCGCCCGAGGGTGCAATGCAAGGCGGATGCAGGCTTGCAATGGCGTAGTCGAGCCTTTTGAGACAGTATTCCTTTAAATCGACCGTGCCGTCAATGTCTGTTATGTTCAGCTCCGCACCGAATAAAAACTTAAGCTCGCCGAATTGACGGGGTATTATGGGGCAGTTTATAAAAAAGTATTCGTGGGTGGAGTGGGGCATTTCGGGCGCATGCTCACTCAGACCGAGTATCGCAAGACCGATGCTTTGCGCATATTCCACGTTTTCTTTTATAGTGCTGTAAGCGTGACCGCCCGCAACGGAGTGGGTGTGCAGGTCGATCGGGTATTTTAACTTTGTTGAAAGCATTGAAAGACCTCTTTCTTTATGAATGAAAGTAATAACGGGGGCGAGCCTAAAAAGCAAGCTTTTTAGACTCTTACCCTTTTCGATTATAACATACTTCCGTTAAAAAGAACAGAGTTATTTTCTTTTTTACGGAATAATTATTTGCCATAATTATTTATAATAAAAAATTAAAGCCCCTCTAATTGTTTTTTAACTTTTGGTGTTTATTATATAAACTACAGTTAAACAGAAAGGGGGCTAAAAAAATGAAAAAAGTATTTTCAAAAAAATCATTATCTGTTTTGGCTGTGACCGCAATGATCGTTTCTTCACTTGGCGCTGTTGACATTTGGGCTGCCGATGAAGCGGCTGACGATGCGGTAGTTTCATCATCTGCTGTGAGCGTGTCTGAAAAGACGGAGGGAAAGCACGGCAAGAAAGCGGGTGCCAAAAAGAACGGCGCAGCCGATACCGAAAAGGTAAAGGGCGAACGCAAGGCAAGACCCGTAAAAGACGGTGAAACAACAACGGACACTTCCCAAAAGGAAAAGCCCGAAAAGAAGTCCCGTAAGCCCGAAAGAAAACCCGAAAATAAGGGCGAAAAGGGTAAAAAAGCAAAGGCAGAGGCTTTAACGGAAACTACAACGACTGCCGAGTAATTTTTCTTCTCTTAATTTAAAAAAGCAGGGAACTGCGTTTGCGGTTCCCTGTTTTTTTTGCTGTCGATTGATGCCTGTGCAATATTTAACGGTAACTGCCGTATTTTTTCTTGAACTCTTCTTTCTCGGCGTACATTGCTTTATCTGCGCGTTTAAACACAAACTCCACTGTGCTGTCATCGAATGAGCGTTCCGCCATACCAAGCGATGCGGAATATCTTTCCCAGGGGTCAACATCCGTCCTTGCGTGGCTTTCGGCAAACTCTGCTCTTGCCTTTTCAAGCAGCTCGTGCCTGTTTTTGTAGTCGTCGTTTTTAAGTATTACAACAAACTCATCGCCGCCTATTCTGAAAACGGGTGAGTGCTTGTAAATATTGCAGATAATGTGGCAGCAGCCCTTTATATAGCTGTCGCCTGCCTTGTGACCATGCAGGTCGTTGGTCTTTTTCAGGTCATTGAGGTCTACCATAACGATCGCAAACTCGATACCACTGTCAAGCTCGGAGTTAAGTTCATCGGCGGCTTTGATATATGCGCTTTTGTTGCCGACAAGTGTAAGGGCATCCTTATATGCTTCTTTGCTTATCTGACCTATCTGTTTTTCTTTGGCTTTTATGTCGCTTTCGGCTTTTTTAAGGCTTGTTGCGTAATTTTCGTTATCCTTTTGCATTTTCGAGAGGTTTGTGAGGTAGTCGATAATATTTATCTGCATAGAGCGGATAGCATCGTATATCTCGTTTATCTCGTCATTCCATTTGAAGTTGATGTCAACCACATTTGCTTCCGCATAGCTGACATTTTCTGCGGGCGAAAAC
>JAGAHK010000090.1 GCA_017627115.1 Bacillota bacterium
AAACTGTCTGCCGTCGGGTCAAAGCCGATGTAAAAGGTAGCCTTGCCGTTGTTGATAAGGTCGCGTATCTCCTTTTCGTCCGTTAATTGCGCAAGAAGACCTCTTGCCTGTAATTCTTCGTAGATCTGCATTTTGTTTTCCTCCCAATAAAAACTAAAAAATAAAAAAGGTATTCCCACCCAAAGGACGAGAATACCCGTGTTACCACCTTAATTCGCCTGCTTTAAGAAGCAAAAACGTAAATCAAAAATTTGAATAAACTTCTTCAAGCAAAACCTCATTCACGTTTTAAGGCACGCCTGCCGCCCGCTCAAAGGGTGTAGGGAATTATATCCTGCTGCAAAGCTCGCACCAACCGCCCTGCTCTCTGTGTTGTAACGAATATAAACTTGATCCCCCGTCATCGCGGTCAATTAGTTATTACAGCGTAAAGTTTAACATAAAAAAAACACATTGTCAAGTTTTTCATTTTTTAGTTTACAATTTTTCAATAATTTTTTAAAAAGAAAAATTATTGTTTATTGTTGCTTTGTCGCTGCCGTAAACCCCTCCACCACGCTGCGCGCGGTCCCCCTCCCCTGATCGCTTACGCTAAAGGGGAGGCAAGACTAATGCAACGTCTTTTCTTTTCTAAAGTAACTCAAAGCGCCGCAGGCTAAAATCCGCAGTGCGGGCTTTGCCCGTGCGAGGAGTGCGCAGAGCGCACATTCTTTACAGGCTTGCAAGTGACGCCGCAGGCGGCGCGCAGACAAGACTGCAAATTTGGCGAAAAGCCTGCTTTTCGCCAGACAGGCGAGCGGAGCGATGCCGCCATAAACAATAATTTAAATTTATAGTATTATGCACAAAAAAAGCGGCTTATATACCGCTTAAACAAAAAAAGCCGCCGCAAAAAGCGGCAGCTTTGATACAAAATTTCCTATTAAGGCATTGTGATGTGTACGGGTTCAAGATCCCATATATCCTTTGCATATTCAAGGATAGTTCTGTCGGATGAGAACTTGCCGCTGAATGCGGTATTAAGTATAGCCATTTTAGCCCACTTATCCTGATCCTTGTATGCCTTGTCAACGCGCTCCTGTGCTTCTGCATAGGATGCAAAATCTTTGAGTACAAAATATTCATCGGCTCTGTTGCCTCTGCCGTTGAGCAGTGCATCATAAAGCTCTCTGAAAAGCTCCGTATCGGGGTCTAATGTGCCGTTGATAAGCATATTCATAACGCCGCGTACATCGCTGTTCATATTGTATACATCCCAGGGGTTGTAGTCGTTTCTTGAATACTGTGCGATAACTTCGTCTGATGTCATACCGAAGATGAAAATGTTGTCGTCGCCTACTTCTTCGCGTATTTCGACATTTGCGCCGTCAAGTGTACCGATAGTAACGGCACCGTTGAGCATAAACTTCATATTGCCCGTGCCCGAAGCTTCCTTGCTGGCTGTGGAGATCTGTTCGGAAACATCCGCTGCGGGGATAAGCTTCTCTGCAAGGCTTACGCGGTAGTTTTCCGCAAAGATGACTTTAAGCTTGCCCTCGATAGTGGGGTCGTTGTTAACAAGGTTTGCAACGCTGTTGATAAGCTTGATGATAAGCTTTGCGCGGCGATAGCCTGCGGCAGCCTTTGCACCGAAAATAAATGTTCTGGGTGTTATATCAAGACCCGGGTTAACTTTAAGCTTGTTGTAAAGGCTCATTACGTGCAGGATATTAAGAAGCTGACGCTTGTATTCGTGGAGTCTCTTTACCTGTATATCGAAAATGGAGTCGGGGTCGGTCTCGATACCCATTGTAGCCTTGAAGTAGTTTGAAAGCTCGACCTTGTTCTCGCGCTTGATGTCCATAAATGCCTTGCGGAATTCCTTGTCATCTGCAAGCGGAGCAAGCTTTTTAAGCTCGTCAAGGTTTGTGTACCACTTGTCGCCTACCTTGCTTGTGATAAGTTCGGCAAGTTTCGGGTTGGCATGACCAAGCCATCTTCTCTGTGTTATACCGTTTGTCTTGTTGTTGAACTTCTCGGGGAATATCTCGTAGAAGTCGCGGAGTTCCTGCTTTTTAAGGATCTCTGTGTGGAGGGCTGCAACACCGTTTACGGAGTGTGAGCCGACAATTGCAAGCCACGCCATTCTTATCTGACCGTCAGCGATGATAGCCATATTTCTGATCTTGTTTGCATCGTTGCCGAAACGCTCGATAAGGTTTGCGCAGAAACGCTTGTTTATTTCTTCGACTATCATATAGATACGGGGAAGAAGACGGCTGAACAGCTCGATAGGCCACTTTTCAAGAGCTTCGCTCATGATGGTGTGGTTTGTGTATGCGCAGCATTTCTTTGTTATCTCCCATGCATCATCCCATGAAACACCGTTTTCGTCTATAAGCAAACGCATAAGCTCCGCAACTGCGATCGACGGATGTGTATCGTTAAGCTGGAAAGCGTATTTTTCGGGCATTATGCTGAAATCGGTGCCGTATTTTTTCTTGAACTTCTGAATAACTCTCTGGAGTGTTGCGGAAACGAAGAAATACTGCTGACGAAGGCGGAGTTCCTTACCTGCGTAATGCTCGTCTGCGGGGTAAAGCACTTCCGTAAGGTTCTTTGCGATATTCTCTTCCTCAACGGCTTTCTGGTAGTTACCCTCGTTAAAGCTCTTGAGGTCAAATTTATTCTTTGCTTCCGCATCCCAAAGGCGGAGTGTGTTAACGGTGTTGTTATTGTAGCCGATAACGGGGTAGTCATAGGGGATAGCAATGATGGACTGTGTGTTTTCCTGTATGAACTTGTATTGTCCGTCATCCTGTTTTACGGCGCGTACCGTACCGCAGAAATTTACTTCAACAGCGTATTCGGGACGCTTAACACCCCACATATCGCCGTCCTGAAGCCAGTTGTCGGGGCGCTCTACCTGATAGCCGTTTTCTATCTTCTGCTCGAAAATACCGTAGTGGTAGCGTATACCGCAGCCGTATGCAGGCAGTTCAAGCGTTGAAAGGCTGTCGAGGAAACAAGCCGCAAGTCTGCCCAGACCGCCGTTTCCGAGACCGGGATCGCGCTCAACGTCTTCTATCATGTTGTAGTCGATGTTAAGCTCTGCAAGTACCTCTTTCACCTCGTTAAGCATTGTCATATTAAGAATGGCATTGCCGAGGAAACGTCCCATAAGGAATTCCATTGAAAGGTAGTTAACGATCTTGCAGCCCTCTTTGTCATATGTATCGTGCGTCTGGAGCCACTTGTCCGTTACATAGTCGCGTATGGTGAATACCAATGCTTCGTAAAGCTGCTCTTTTGTAGCGGTCTCGATCGTCTTTCTCGAAAGGGTCTTTACATTGGCAATAAGCTGCGCCTTAAAGGTCGCTTTGTCAATTTTCATATTTTGTCCTCCTTAAA
>JAGAHK010000013.1 GCA_017627115.1 Bacillota bacterium
AAAGTCTGGATGAGAGAAGACAAAAGTTATAAACATTTATATTATATTTGTATATTTTGTTTACGGCGTTTCAAATACCCTTGAAGAATATTTCAAGGGTATTTTTTTATTTTGGAGTGGTATTTATGAATGAGTTTATGAAACGTGCCGTTGAACTTGCTTACAGGGGTGAGGGCGGTGCGGACCCAAATCCTCTTGTGGGTGCGGTCATTGTAAAAAACGGCAGGATAATAGGTGAGGGCTGGCATAAACGCTGCGGTGATGCCCATGCGGAGGTAAACGCTTTCAACAGTCTTACCGAAAACTGTGAGGGTGCGGAAATGTTCGTCACGCTTGAACCCTGCGCCCATTACGGCAAAACACCGCCATGTGCTCTTGCGGTGGTCAAAAATAAGATCAAAAAGGTTTATGTCGGCATACCCGACCCAAATCCCAAAGTTTCGGGCAAGGGTATAGAGATAATGAAAAATGCGGGCATAGAAGTTGAAACGGGTCTGATGGAAAATGAGTGCAGGGAGCTGAACAAAGTTTTCTTAAAATATATAAAAACGGGTCTGCCGTATGTCCACAGTAAGTTTGCAATGTCACTTGACGGCAAAACGGCATGTTATACGGGTGAGAGCAAATGGATAAGCTGTGAGGACAGCCGCGCGGAAGTACAGAAACTGCGAAACAAATATATTGGTATAATGGCAGGTATAAACACCGTGCTTGCAGATGATCCGCAGCTTACCTGCCGCCTTGAAAACGGCAGGGACCCGTATAGGATAATCGTTGACAGCAGCCTGAAGATACCTCTCTCCGCAAAGGTCATAGGAAACGACGGCAGGTGTATTGTTGCAGCGGTTTCGGATGACAGTGAAAGAATAAAGGCCCTTGAAGATAAGGGAGTAAGAGTGATAAAAACAAAGCCCGAAAACGGAAGAGTCGATTTAAAAGACCTTATGCAAAAGCTCGGCGCACTTGAAATCAACGGCATTTTGCTCGAGGGCGGCGGCACATTGAACTTTGCGGCAATAAAAAGCGGTATCATTGATGAAGTTACCGCTTATATCGCACCGAAAATAATTGGAGGCAGTATGGCAAAAACGCCTTTTGAGGGTGAGGGCTTTGCAAAAATAGCGGATTGTATGCAGTTGACCGACCTGAATGTAAGAAAACTCGGTATGGATATTGTTATCAACGGAAAGGCGGTGCAGAATGTTCACGGGAATAGTTGAAGAAGTGGGAATAGTTGAAAAAACAGGTATCCAACCTGTGATACGTGCCCGAAAGATACTTGAAGATATACATATCGGCGACAGCATATGCGTAAACGGCGCCTGCCTTACTGTGACCGAATTTACGAATGACAGGTTCACGGTCGATATAATGCCCGAAAGTATGCGCTGTACAAACCTCGGTGAGCTGAAAAAGGGCAGCAGAGTCAACCTTGAACGCGCTATGCCTGCAAACGGACGTTTCGGCGGACATATAGTCAGCGGTCATGTTGACGGCACGGGTATTATAAGTGATATAAAACAGGATGGCATAGCTGTTGTTTACAGGATAAAGGCAGATAAAGCCATATTGCGGTATATAGTTAACAAAGGCTCGATAGCAATAGACGGGATAAGTCTTACCGTATGCAGCATAGACGAAAAAAGTTTCGGTGTTTCCATAATACCGCATACACAGCGTGAGACCACGCTTTCGTTTAAAAAAGTCGGAGATACGGTCAATCTTGAAACGGATATTATTGCGGCTTATGCGGAAAAGTTTTTGAATTTGCGTTCGGAAACAAAAGAAAGCACGATAGATATGGACTTTTTAAGAAAATGCGGATTTTAAGGAGGGGTAAAAATGTATGATTTTAATTCGATAGAAGAGGCGCTTGAAGACCTCAGATCGGGTAAAATGATAGTTGTTGTTGATGATGAGTCACGAGAAAACGAGGGCGATCTGATAATGCCTGCCGAAACGGTGACACCGCAGGCGATGAATTTTATCGCAAAATATGCACGCGGACTCATATGCACGCCTGCATCAAAAGATATACTTGAAAAGCTTAAAATGGGTCAGATGGTTGCCGAAAACACCGACAACCATTCGACGGCATTTACTGTTTCCGTCGATCATATTGGCACAACAACGGGTATTTCTGCATATGAACGTGCCTTTACCGTAAAGAAAATGGCAGAAGACGATGCGAAGCCCGAAGATTTCAGACGTCCGGGACACGTTTTTCCGCTGCTTGCTCGTGAGGGCGGTGTGCTTGTGCGCAGAGGACATACCGAGGCTACGGTCGATCTTGCAAGGCTTGCGGGCTTTAAGCCCATTGGCATTTGCTGCGAGATAATGTCCGAGGACGGTCATATGGCACGTCTGCCCGAACTTATCGAATTTTCAAAAAAGCACGGACTTAAACTGATAACCGTTGAAGCCCTTGTAGAATACATTTATGAGCACGATTATCCCATAGAGCTTTCAAGTGAAGCAAAACTGCCCACCGAATACGGCGATTTTACTATAAAAGGCTTTGTGGATAAGGCAACCGGTGAACATCATATAGCGCTTACAAAGGGCGAGTTTGACGGCAATACTCCCGTTTTGCTGCGTGTGCATTCCGAGTGCATGACAGGCGATGCTTTCGGCTCGCTTAAATGCGACTGCGGCAGTCAGCTGCGCACGGCTTTGCGCCGCATATCCGAAAACGGCAGCGGTGCGCTCGTATATATGCGCCAGGAGGGCAGGGGAATAGGTCTTATAAATAAGATAAAAGCCTACAGCTTGCAGGATAGAGGCATGGACACGGTTGAAGCAAATCTTGCTCTCGGCTTTCCCGAGGATATGCGAAACTACAATGCCGCCGCACAGAAAATAAAAAATCTCGGTATACATAAAATAAAACTGATGACAAACAATCCTGACAAAATAAGCTCTTTGGAGAAAAATGGGCTGGAAATTACCGAGCGTGTACCGCTTGTTGTAGCATACGGACACGAGGCGGATTTTTATATGCAGACAAAAAAAGAAAAGATGCATCACATTGTATAAACTATGAGAGAGGAAGAGTTATCTTCCGACGATATAAAAAATCTATATAAAGAAAGGAAATTATAAAATGAAAACATTTGAAGGAAATCTTATCGGAACAGGTTCAAAATTCGGTATCATTGTAGGCAGATTTAACGAATTTATCGGCGGAAAGCTTTTGGAGGGCGCTTTGGATGCACTTAAAAGACACGGCGTTGATGAAGAAGATGTAAGTGTGGCATGGGTGCCCGGCTCGTTTGAGATACCGCTTATCGCACAGAAAATGGCATCAAGCGGCAAATATGATGCCGTTATCTGCCTGGGTGCGGTCATAAAGGGCTCGACCGACCATTACGATTATGTCTGTGCAGAAGTATCAAAGGGTATAGCACAGGTAAGCTTAAACAGCGGTATACCCGTTATGTTCGGCGTGCTTACCACCGATAATATAGAGCAGGCTATAGAGCGCGCAGGCACAAAGGCAGGCAATAAGGGCTATGATGTTGCGGTCAGCGCAATTGAAATGGTAAATCTTATAAAGGGACTTTAAAAAAGCCCAAAACGATAAAGCTGCGGCAGAAAACCGCAGCTTTTGTTTATTCTTTCACACTTGCCATTGTAAACTCGGGTGTATAAAATTTCTGCGCGAAAAGACTTAAAATCACTATCGGCAGAGCAGATACGACAATACACGCACTTGATAACGACTTTGGATTCCAAATCGGAGCACAGCCGAATTCGCGGGCTGCCATTTCTTCGCGTAATTTATACTGAAAATTCTGTTTAAGCGTATCGTTTATGTACATAACATAAGAGATATATTCGCTCCATGCGGCTGCGGCAAAGAAAAAACCTATTGCCGCGAGTGCGGGTTTTGACATTGGCAGAACTATCTTTACAAAAGTGTTCGCGGGCGTACAGCCGTCTATCTCTGCGGCATCGAGAATACTTTGCGGCAGGGATTCAAAATAATTTTTCATCAAAACAATATTGAATATGTTAAGTGAGAGCGGTATAATAACAGCCGCAAGCGAATTGAGAAGTTTCAGTTTATATATAACAATAAACTGCGGTATTATGCCCGCATCAAACACAAACGCAATAATTATCATTGCAAGAAAAAGCTTTCTGCCGGGCATATTCTTTTGAATAAGGATATAAGCGCTTATGCTTGAAACAATAAGTCCGAAAATTGTCGTCATTACGGTGGTAAAAACAGATATCATAAGCGGTCGGTAAAGAGATTTCATTGTAAAAATTTCTTTGTAAAGAACTGCTGTCCAATCGAATGGCGGTACGGTTATTTTTGCTCCGAAAAGAGTATAATTTACAACAGATTGCTCAAATATATATACAAACGGCAGTATTATCGACATTATCAAAAAAGCCATAAACAATGTATTGAAAACACGAAAAAGCTTTCTTGAAACACTTGTTTTTTTCTTACTGTAAGACTTTTTCATAAGAATACCTCCTTTTATTTCATAATAACGACCTCTCTTTGTTAAATTTTAACATATATAAGATTAAAAATCAAT
>JAGAHK010000091.1 GCA_017627115.1 Bacillota bacterium
AAAAAACTTTATACCACAAAAGAATATCAGAGCCCGAAATTTTCGTACTCCACGGCTATTGTAAAGATCAATAAAAAGGCAGCCAATAAAAGAGAATATATTGACGTGGATATCAACTATCCCAAGATCATCGGCACGGCAACCAATGTGACGGATTTCAATGCCGCAAATGCCGCTGCTTTTCGTGCAGAGGGAGATGCTTTTATCGCAAAATACTCAAAGGAAGCAAAAAAATCTTATGAGACAAATCCCGTAAGCGTTAATGCAGACCTGCCTTATTCGCTTAAAGTTGAGTATTCGATGAAGTTCAACAAGGACTCCGTTATCTCCGTTCTCTACACAAGAACAACTACGGTAGCAGGCGTAAAGAGCGTTGAAAAATGGACAACAAACTATGACTTTATCAGGGGTCAGGAACTTTCTGTCGATGATGTTTCGCTTATAAACGAACCCGGCGAGACTATGCAGCTTGCACTTGATACTTACGCAAGGAAGATCAGAAACGGCAAGAAGATCTACTTCCCCGATGCAAAAGTTACCGAGGAGGATATACACTTCTACTTTGATGACGAGTCTGTCGTATTCTTCGTTAACCCGGGTCTTATTGCGGACCAAAGCAGGGGCGTTGTGACGTATCAGCTGCTTGACGATGTTGCGGAAACATATCTTCGCAAAAGAGGTCAATAAGGGTCGATAATATGTATATATTTTCGCTTGACAATGAAGATATAAAAAAGTTTATGAACCTTTTGCTGCGCGAGACCGCCTTTGATGTTTTCCGTGTACACAGCGGCGAGATAACCACCTGCTGCACTTTCAAAATAGACGGCGCGGTAAACAAAGATTTTTTTGAAGAAGCACCCACAGGCGGCAGATGCCCGTGGTCAACGCTGCGCCCCGTTGTTTTCGGTATGATAAAGGGCAAGCGTTTGCCGAAGCTTTTTAAGCTGGTGCTTGCCGTACCCGAGGAGAAGCTGCCCCTGCTGCACGAAAACTGCAAGGAGGCCTTCCTCAATATCAATTACGAAAACGGGAAAATATCGTTCGTGACGGGCACTATGCAAAAAGAGTTCAGTATGGATAAGGCGCAGGACGAGGCTTTTGAAAACTACATAAAAAAGCTTTTTAAAAAACTTGAACTTACGGCAATAAGCCTATAGGAGGCAGTTATGTATAAAAGAATAGTACTGAAACTGAGCGGCGAGGCTATTTCAAGCTCCGCAGGCACATTTGACAACGAGATAATAGCAGGCATAGTTTCGCAGATAAAGAAAATAATAGAAGCAGGCACACAGGTGACGCTTGTTATCGGCGGCGGCAATTTCTGGCGCGGCAGAAGCGCAAACCCGTCAATGGACAGGACAAAGGCGGATCAGATAGGTATGCTTGCAACTGTTATGAACGCTATTTATGTGGCTGATTTTATCAGGCAGCAGGGCGGAGAGGCAAGAGTGCTTACACCTATAAAAATAGGTACGGTAACGGAGGAGTTTTCAAAGGAACTTGCCGAGAAATACCTTTCGGAGAAAAAAGTGCTCATCTTTGCGGCGGGCATAGGTCATCCGTTCTTCTCGACAGATACGGTAACGGCATTGAGAGCCTGCGAGCTTGGCGCAGATGCCATACTGTTTGCAAAGAATATCGACGGCGTTTACGATAAGGACCCTGCCGTTTATCCCGATGCAAAGAAGTTTGACGAGATACCCTGCAAGGATATTGTCGAAAAGAATTTGAAGGTAATAGATATTGCTGCGGCAAATCTTTGCTATGAGAATAAAATACCCGTTGTGCTTTTCGGTCTTGCCGAGGAAAACGGCATTGTGAAAGCGGCAAACGGCGAAAAGATCGGTACTGTAGTTACCGTATAATATAAATAAAGAGGGGGCAATTTTAATGTCTGACAAAACAAAGCAATTTGAAGAAAAAATGGAGAAATCCGTAAAAAATCTTGAAAGCGAGCTGCTTACAATACGCGCGGGCAGAGCGAACGCTCATGTGCTCGACAAGGTAAAGGCAGAGTGTTACGGCACGGAAATGCCCGTAAACCAGCTTGCAAACATTTCCATACCCGAGGCAAGAGTAATAGTTATCTCTCCTTATGATGCAACAACTTTAAAGGCGATCGAAAAGGGCATCAACCAGTCCGAGATCGGCATACACCCGACAAATGACGGCAAGGTCATAAGGCTTGTATTCCCCGAACTTACCGAGGAAAGACGTAAGTCGCTCACAAAGGACATCAAGAAAAAGGGCGAGGACTCAAAGGTAGCTGTGCGCAACATCAGGCGCGATGCCATGGACAAAGTAAAGAAAATGGAAAAAAGCAGCGAGATAACAGAGGACGAGCTTAAAGAGCTTGAAACAGAGATACAGAAGCTGACAGACAAGTTTATTGCGGAGATAGATAAGCTTGTGGAAGCAAAGAACAAAGATATAATGTCAATATAAAAACAGGAAATTGGGGTTGGTTCATTATGAGATCATAATGCGGCAGCCCCTTTTTCGGCAAAAGGACGAAAAGAGAGGCAGATCATGGGAAACAACGTACCAAAACATATAGCGATAATCATGGACGGCAACGGCAGGTGGGCGAAAAAAAGGCTGCTGCCGCGCGTTATGGGACACAAGCAGGGCGCAGATGCGCTTGACAGGCTTTTGCACGCAGCAGGCGGCATGGGTGTTGAGCATATCACGGTTTATGCTTTTTCCACCGAGAATTGGAAGCGCAGCGAGGAAGAGGTAAACGGCGTTATGGGCATCCTGCGCGACGGTATCAACAAATATTTCAGAGAGTATTCAAAAAGCAATTTCAGGGTAGACTCATTGGGCGACCTTTCGCGCCTTTCGCCCGAATTGCAGGCGGATATAGCACGCCTTAAAGAAAACTCGAAAAACGGCAAGGGTCTGCATATCACCATTGCTATGAACTATGGCGGCAGGGACGAGCTGCGCCGTGCAGTCCAAAATATTGCACGCGAGGTGAAAGAGGGTAAACTCGACCCCGATGCCATAACCGAGGACACGATAACACAGCATCTTGACAGCTATCCCACACCCGATCCCGAGCTTATCATCAGAACGAGCGGTGAGTTCCGTATCAGCAACTTCCTTATCTGGCAGGGTGCATATGCCGAGTACTATATCACGGACAAACTCTGGCCCGATTTTACGCCCGAGGACCTGCGCGAGGCTATTCTGGCATATCAGAAACGCGACAGACGCTTCGGCGGCAGAAATGAGGGTGGAGTATGGCAGTCAGGATAATATCTGCCGTGGTCGGCTTTTTTATACTGCTTGCCTTTGTGTTGATAGGCGGTCTGCCGCTTGATATTGCGGCGGCCGTGCTTTCGCTTATAGGTATGTACGAATTGTACAAGGCGGTGTCAAAAGAGCTTAAACCCGTGCATTTTATTGGCTTTGCGGCGGAGATATATTATGTTTTCGGCTTTCATTATGCAGAGTTTGAAACAGATATAAACCTGCTTGTGCTTACGGCGGCTGTGGTAACAACGCTTGTACTGCTTGTTGCGATGCACGATAAAATAAGTATCAACGATGTTTCGATAACGTGGTTCGGCTTTTTGTATGTGGGCGTGCTTATGTACTGCCTTGTATTGCTTTATAAAGCCGATAAGGCGCTTGTGTGGCTGCCGCTTCTGTGTGCATGGGGCAGTGATACTTTTGCATATTTTGTCGGTGTTAAATTCGGTAAGCATAAAATGGCGCCCGTATTAAGCCCCAAAAAATCCATAGAGGGCGCTGTGGGCGGCGTTATCGGTGCAGGCGTGCTTGTGGCGGCATACTGTGCGGTGCTTGTGGCGACGGGTTCCGAAAAGGGGATTTTCGTGCTGGTGCCGATAGGTATGATCGCTGCGGCTTTCTCACAGATAGGCGACCATGCAGCCTCGGCAATAAAACGTCAGACAGGTATAAAGGATTACGGCAAAATAATGCCCGGTCACGGCGGCGTGCTTGACAGATTTGACAGCGTGCTGTTTACCGCACCGACGATATATGTGCTGTTTTCGGTATACACACATATGCTTTAAGGAGATATGAAATGGCTAAAAATATAACTATACTCGGTTCTACGGGGTCTATCGGCACGCAGACGCTTGATGTTGTACGTGAGATAGGCGGCATCAGCGTCAAGGCTATGACGACAAACACCCGTATAGAACTTTTTGAAAAACAGATACGTGAGTTTATGCCCGAGCTTGTCTGTGTTATGAACGCAGACAAGGCAAAGGAGCTTGAAGAGAATATAAAAGATCTCGGCATACCCGTGCTTACGGGCATGGACGGTCTTGTGGCGGCGGCGACATACGAAAAAAGCGACACGGTGGTAAATTCCGTTGTCGGGAATATCGGTCTTGTGCCGACAGTTGCTGCCATAAAGGCGAAAAAGGACATCGCACTTGCCAACAAGGAGACCCTTGTTACCTGCGGCGAGCTTGTGATGAAGCTTATCAAGGAAAACAATGTGCATATGTACCCTGTGGACAGCGAACATTCCGCTATTTTTCAGTCCTTGCAGGGCAATTCAATGAACAGGATAGAGAAGATAATACTCACCGCATCGGGCGGACCGTTCCGCAGCAGACAGGATCTGTCGGATATAACCATTGCGGACGCACTTGCTCACCCGAATTGGGCGATGGGCAAAAAAATAACCATAGACTCTGCTACACTTATGAACAAGGGGTTGGAAGTCATTGAAGCAAAATGGCTTTTTGATGTAGAGACCGATAAGATACAAGTTGTCGTACATCCGCAGAGTATCATACATTCTGCCGTGGAATATGAGGACGGCGCCGTTATAGCCCAGCTTGGCGTGCCCGATATGAAAGTGCCGATACAGTATGCGCTTACATATCCGAACCGCATTAAAAACGGCTTTAAGCGCCTCGATCTGTTTGAAACGGCACAGCTTACCTTTGAAAGACCGCAGACAGAGCGTTTTCCCTGCCTTGCGCTTGCTTTTGAAGCGATAAAAACGGGCGGCACTATGCCCTGTGTTTTAAACGGCGCAAACGAGGTGGCTGTAAATAAATTCCTTGAGGGGAAAATAAAGTTTACGCAGATACCCGAAATAATAGAAAAGGTAATGTCTGCATATACTGTTAAGTATGACTACACTCTTGACGACGTTCTCGAAGCGGACCGCTGGTCAAGAGAGGAAGCAAGCAAGTATTGATATAACGGGAGGCATAATTTTGTCGGTAATCATCACTTTAATTATTTTCAGTATAATAGTTGTTATCCATGAGTGGGGACATATGCGTGTGGCTAAGGCGTGCGGCATCAATGTTGAGGAATTTGCCGTGGGTATGGGTCCCAAGCTTATAGGCTTTGAAAAAGGCGGCACGCTCTATTCCATCAGGCTTCTGCCTTTGGGCGGTTTCTGCCGTATGACGGACGAAACGGACAAGGAAAAGGGCATAAAGGGTTTTAACGATTCAAATGTATGGCAGAGGATAGCCGTGTGTATTGCGGGACCGTTGATGAACTTTGTGCTTGCGCTTGCGGTCATGACGATCTACTGTATGATGACAAGCGTTACTTTCCCCGTTGTCGAAAGTTTAAGCCCCGATACACCCGCCGAAGCCGCAGGCTTGCAGCCGGGAGACCGTGTTGTGTCGATAAACGGCAAAAATGTGCATATTTACAGTGATTTGGGCTATTATATCAGCGAAAACGGCAAAAACCCAATGGATGTTGTCGTAAAACGCGGCAAAGAAAAGCTTGCCTATACCATTACGCCCAAATTCAGCGAGGAAGACCAACGCTATATCATAGGCATAGTGCTTACAAGCAAGGCGCCTATGATAGATATAGGGCTTTACAAGGATATCCCCGATGATATGCCGCGTGCGAACTTTTTGGAAAGTCTGCATGAGGGCTATTGGAGCGGTATTTTTATCGTAAAGGTCACTTTTGAGGGCTTTGTAAAGATGTTTACGGGCGAGGTCTCCACGGACGAACTTTCGGGTCCTATCGGTGTTACAACGGTAGTCGGCGAGACTTACGAGACCACAAAACGCGAACTCGGCATGACCGCAACAATAATGACACTTGCGGAGATAACCGCGCTTTTGAGTGCTAATCTGGGCATTATAAATCTGCTGCCCATACCTGCGCTTGACGGCGGCAGACTGCTTATTTTTGTTGTCGAGATCATCCGCCGCAAGAGGATACCGCCCGAAAAAGAGGGTATGATAAACCTTGCGGGCTTTGCGCTTATGATGCTTTTGGGCATATTTATTGCATATAACGATATTCTGAAGATAATAAAAGGTTAAGGGGTGTTTTTATGGGTTTTATAACAAGAAGAAAAACGAGGGAAGTTGCGATAGGCAAGGTAAAAATAGGCGGTGACAACCCCGTTGCGATACAGTCTATGTGCAATACCGATACACGCGATGCAAAGGCGACCGTTGCGCAGATAAACAGGCTGGAAGAAGCGGGCTGCGAAATAATACGTGTGGCTGTGCCCGATATGAAAGCGGCGGAGGCTATACGCGACATCAAAAGTGCGATAGGCATACCGCTTGTTGCGGATATTCATTTCGATTACCGCCTTGCTCTCAAAGCTATTGAAAACGGTGTCGATAAAATGCGCATCAACCCTGGCAATATCGGCAGCGAGGACAGGGTAAAGGCTGTTGTTTGTGCGGCTGCCGAAAAGGGTATTCCCATTCGTATAGGCGTTAATTCGGGTTCTCTTGAAAAGGAGTTTCTGGAAAAGTACAACGGCAGGGTAACGCCCGAGGGTCTTGCCGACAGCGCATTAAAGCACGTTGAGATACTTGAAAAACTCGATTTTCACGATATAGTCATTTCGATAAAGGCATCAAGCGTGCCTTTTACGCAGCAGGCATACAAGGTTTTGAGCGAGAGAGTGGACTATCCCCTCCACCTCGGCATTACCGAAAGCGGTACGGTTTGGACGGGCTCCATAAAGTCGGCTGTCGGCATAGGCAGCATACTTGCGCAGGGCATAGGCGATACTATCCGTGTTTCGCTTACGGGCGACCCCGTTGAGGAAGTTAAAACGGCAAAAGAGATACTTAAAAGCCTTGAACTGCGTAAATTCGGTGTGGAATTCGTTTCCTGCCCGACCTGCGGCAGAACGGAGATAGACCTTATAGGCCTTGCGAACAAGGTAGAGGAAAAATGCCGCCTTATCAATAAGGATATAAAAGTTGCCGTGATGGGCTGTGCGGTAAACGGCCCCGGCGAAGCAAGAGAAGCCGATATAGGCGTTGCAGGCGGCAAGGGCTACGGTCTTATCTTCAAAAAAGGCGAGATATTGAGCAAACACCCCGAAAACGAGCTGCTTGACGCACTTATGGCAGAGATAGAGAAACTTTGAATAGGGATAATAAAGCATGACAAAGTATTTTACATATGTTCCGCTGCCTGTGGCAATAGTTTTTAATTTTATTATAGGCTTATTGTTTTCGGGTCGTCCGTATCTTTTTGTCATCGTTCTTTTTCAGGGTATGCCGTTTATGTCCCTTTTGGCGGGAACAGGTGTGATACTGCTGCTTAATTGGATATTGTACGGCTTTTTCAAAAGCAATGGCGAGGAATTTGATGTAACGGATGAACAGGCAATAAAATGGGGCGCACTGATAATGGCAATGACGCTTTTTCTGATGCACTTGATGCTGTTTGTGCCCGAACTGTATGATATTCATATACCGTTTTGAAATTTGTTGTTTGTGTTATATATTTGTTGCTGTGTTATGTTGTCGAGCGCAAGCCCTGCGGATAATCTTCCCTTTGAAAGGATGCGGCCGCTCGGCATAAAGCCTCGGCTTATCCCGCATACATTCACGGGAAGAAACATCCGCACGTCTGCGCGGTTACGTATCGGAATAAAATTACTGAAAACACTTTTTTAAGTTACTTTTTGCATAACTGCTGCGATAACGCTGCCGAGGGCAAAAACGCGGATGTTTCTCGGCGTGAGCGTTTGTTCCGTCTCAAAGCCGAGATTATCCGCGGGGCTTGCCCGTTAGCAATAATACAATGTAACAATTGATTATGTTTTTTTAGCGATAATATAACGACATAGTGATAATAACCATATGAATAATTCTCTCTGCGGTATATTATACGTTTTTTGATACTTGCTGATTTATAGTTATAATGAAAGAAAGCAGTGAAATAATTGGAAACAAAACCGTTTTCGCAGGTATTCGGTAAAATGCACCTGTCTGCGAATGTTAAAACAAATTTGAAAAATGCCGCCGTTGAAAGTATAATGTTTATCAAAAACACGAATACTTTTGCTGTCGAACTTTCTTCGCCGAACATTATCGACGAGGAGTGTATAGAGCATTTCAAGGCGGATATAAAGGACAATTTTGAGTTTGTCAACTCGGTGGAGCTGCGTGTGAAATACGCTATGGACAATATGCCTGCCGAAAAGAGGATAGAACTTTATTGGAACAACCTGCTCAAAAGCATACAAAGCCGTTCGGTATACGCTTATATGGCGCTTTTGAACAGTGAAAGATACATAGAAAACGGCACCTGTGTCATAAAACTCAAAAGCAACAGCGCGTGTTTTCTCAACCGTATGCGCATAGACAGCTATATCGCCGAGATGTTTGAAAAAAGGCTCGGGCTTGGGCTGAAAGTGGAACTTCAAAACGGCGCTCCGCCCGAACTTGACGAAAACAGGCTTATAATGACCTATACCAAAGAGGAAATGGAGGCATATGCCGAAGAAGCGCGTGAAAAATTCAGGCAGGAAGCGGAGGCGGCAGGCAGACCCGTGCCCGAAACAAGACCCGAAAAAGGGCTTTTCCGCAAAAAGAGCGCTATGTCGAATGCCTCTACGGACGAGATAACAGAGGAAGCAACGCCCATAAAACTTTTGGGCGAGGAGGAAAAGGAATATGTCGTAAACGGCAAGGTGCTTTTCCCCGAAACAAAGGAAACAAGGAGCGGAAAACTGCTTGTCAAGTTTATAATAGCCGATAAGGAGAGTGCGATAACCGCAAAATTCTTCTCGAGACCCGAGACTTTTGAGTCGGACTTTGACGGCTTTTTAAAGGACGGCGAGCTTAAAAGCGGCATTTATGTCAAGGTAAAGGGCAAGTATAAGATAGATGATTTTGAAAAGGGCGAACCCGTGATAATGGTAAACCGTTTCAACAAGGGCGAGCCGCCTTATGTGCGCCCCGACAATGCGCCCGAAAAGCGTGTTGAGCTGCATCTGCATACACAGATGAGTATGATGGATGCCGTTACTTCGGCTACCGATTACATCAACCGCGCGGCTTATTGGGGTCACAGGGCTATTGCCATAACCGACCACGGCGTTGTGCAGGCTTATCCCGAAGCCAAAATTGCAGCTAAAAAAGCAGGCGTAAAGGTGCTTTACGGTGTTGAGGGCTACCTTGTGGACGATATGTCGGCTGTTGCGAAGAATATTATTGATTATCCGTGCAGCGGCAGGTTTGTGGTATTCGACCTGGAAACGACGGGTCTTTCGGCAAACAAGGACAAGATAATAGAGATAGGTGCGGTAAAGGTGGAAAACGGCAGGATAATTGACCGTTTCAGCAGTTTTGTAAATCCGCATCAGCCGCTGGAACCGAAGATAGTTAAGCTTACGGACATTGATGACGAGATACTTGCCGATGCACCCGACGATACCAAAGTGCTGCCCGATTTTCTTGAATTTATTAAGGACAGCGTGCTTGTGGCGCATAATGCACCCTTTGATACGGGTTTTGTGCG
>JAGAHK010000092.1 GCA_017627115.1 Bacillota bacterium
GGGCGTTAAGCGTCTTACTATGTAATCATTTCCGTTTGGAACACGCACATAAGGTGGTTCCTTGTAGTCCCTTGCCGCCAATGTTGCCGCAACATCTTTGTCATAACCTGTAAAATGTGAATTTCCGCTTGATGTATATATGGTTTCGGTCTTATAAGCGACTGCATGGGGAGAAGTTGTATCCAAAGTATAACAAATATTCTCACTTGCTCCGACACCGTTAGGACCGTTTTCGTCTTTTCTGCCGATGACCGTACTTTGAATAGCAACTACGGGCTCGCCGCCGTGGGTACAGGCCAACGTGGGCGAAAAATCTTCCGTAATATTGCAGCCCGATTTTCCGCCTCCCTGATCTACACACAAAACGACCATTCCGCCTTGATTTGAGGATGGATTACCGCCATTCGTATCAATAGTCCTTGAAGTTTCCGTCTCATAAAATCCACTGTTTGGGTTATCCGACTTCATGGAATTACTGCCTTTTGAGCATACCCCGTAGACCACAGGCTGAAATAGTGTCTGATCGTTATGTGTTGATAATGTTGCCGATAAATTTTCCTGTATCAATGCACCTTTGCCGCCCGAACCGCCACCGCACCTTATTTTTAAAGTTTTGGGTGTATCAACCACAAGCGGCTGATTATTGCCGCCTGTTCCCATATTTGCCGTAATAGTCTGCGACACATCGGGCGTTTCCTTATATCTTATATCGCGCCCGTGATTTTCATAAACCATCGGAGGTCTGCCTTCGGCGCGTAATGTATTGGCATTTTCAAAGTTAGAGCTTATCTTGTCTCCACCCTGATAATTAAGTGCTATAACACCGTTTCTGCCTGTTGACATTCCGCAGTTTACACCAAGCGTTGCCGCTTTATCGGATATTACACCGTTATAACCGTCTATCGCTGTGCCTGCTGTTCCAACGCACGTTTCAACAGCTCCGGTAGCTCTTTGCCACGCACGGAAGCCCTTTGCAGAATACCCAGACAAGCCCTCGGACTCAAAAAGTATTTTTCCGGCACATTCACCGTCAAGATCTGCGACAAGAAAGATTCGTTTTCTTCTTTGGGGAACTCCCCACACTGCAGCGTTAAGGATCCTGTAAGCGACGGAATAATCGTCTCCCAATATATACCCTGCGTTTTCCCATTTTTTAGGCTGAGGAATAACAGCTTCGGGTTCTTTGATGCGGCAGAGTTCTTCGAGGACTGCTTTAAAGTCCTCGCCGCCGTTTGACGAGAGAGCCCCGGGGACATTTTCCCAGACTGCGTATTTAGGATATTTTCCATTTGTTTTACACCTCATTTCTTTTATAATTCTTACTGCTTCAAAAAATAAACTTGAACGTGAACCGCTTATTCCACTACGCAGACCCGCTATCGAGAGATCCTGACACGGTGAGCCGAATGTTATTATATCCACAGGCGGCAGTTCCGCTCCGTTAAGTTTATTTATATCGCCGTAATGTTCCATATACGGAAACCTTTTCTTTGTTACCGCTATGGGAAACGGCTCTATCTCCGATGCCCATATAGGTCTTATCCCCGAAAGAACAGCTCCAAGCGGAAAACCGCCCGAACCGTCAAAAAGACTTCCGAGAGTTAATTCTTTAATTTCATCTGCTGCATTTATCATTCCTTTCGTATTTTATTTACGCACTTAACCACCAGTCAAAAACTTCCTGTCCCGTCTGCCAGTTAAGCCTTGTTTCAAGTCCGCGCTGTTTTCTGACCTCAAGCATACGGTCAAATGTTTTTATGTACATCTTTTTGTAATTGGGGAATATCTCAAACTCCTTTATACGAGCCTTTGATGCAAGAGGGCAGCCGATACAGCCGCATCTTTTGAAACCCAAGTCATAGATCGGGTTGTGATATTTGCACTCATTTGTATAAAAATCAAGAACTTCATCCGTTGTAAAATCTATGATAGGATTGCATATTGTCTTTGCTTTCATTTCGCAGCGTTCAAACAAGCGGCGTTTATCGTCATTGTCATTCATCAAAACTATCTTCTTTTCGATATTTGAGTGCGAATCCTCAAATATGCCGCGTTTCTTTCTTTTAACGCTTTCTGCCCATCGAACACCAGTCGCCACCATACGGTTTTTGCCACCCCCTTCTTTGAAATATTGACAGCAGTACCTTATGCGCCTTGTCATAGGAAAACCTTTATGCGGTATTAGCTGCCACATTGACATCTTCGGGCGTTCTATCCTGCATGAGATGCCTTCCTGTTCCAGATCCTTGAATACCGTGTGAACAAGTCTCATTGTCTGCGGTGCATCCGCTGTTGTGAGATTATGATGAACTTCAAAAGGAATACCGCTTCTTTTGGCAAGTTCAAGAAGCACCTCGCTGTCTTTCCCTGCCGAATACGCTATAATTAAAGGCTCCCCATAGGTCGCAAGTGACATATCGGAAGCCGTTTTCAGTCTTTCTATTGCAATTTTTTCTTTATCTGTACTCATCTATCCCCCTGATAATAATATGTATTTTCTTTATAGCCTCGTGCTTTGTATACTTCGTCACTTTCAAGAAAAGTTCGTAAATGTGCATTGGGAAACCC
>JAGAHK010000093.1 GCA_017627115.1 Bacillota bacterium
AAAATAATTTTGCGCATTTGCTTAACGGCTCTGTTTGCTATGTTCAGCCTGTTAGGCTTCACATTAGCATGGTCGCCTACAAATGCGCCGCCATCGGCTAAAATTATTTTTGTTTTTTTGAATTTAATCAGCGTTTCCTTAAATCATTTCTCCTATAAGATAAAACGGCTTGCTTTCCGTTATTTTCACATTCACCAATTCGCCTATAAGGTCTTTGCAGCCCCTGAAATGCACAAGGGTGTTATCGGTCGTCCTGCCCGTTACAAAATCGGCATCGCCGCCGCTTATATCGTCCACAAGCACTTCGTAAGTTTTGCCGAGCTTACTTTGGTTAATCTCGTAAACAACAGTGTTTACCTCATCGAGCAGTTTATTGAAATAACCCTTTACAACATCCTCGGGCACCTGGTTTTCCATTTCGGCGGCAGGCGTACCCGTGCGTTTTGAATATATAAAGGTAAACGCGCTTGCAAACCGCACTTTTTTGACCACATCTATTGTTTCAAGCACATCTTCCTCGGTCTCGCCCGGAAAACCGACCATAATATCGGTAGTCAGCGAAATATCGGGCACAGCCCTGCGCACCTTATTTGCAAGTTCAAGATAACGCGCCTTTGTATAGCGGCGGTTCATCTGTTCGAGTATGCGGTCGCTGCCTGCCTGGAACGGCAGATGCAGATGGTTGCAGACCTTGTCACACTCCGCCATTGCTTTGATAAGCTCGTCCGAAAGGTCTTTCGGGTGGCTGGTCATAAAACGTATGCGCTTCAAACCCTCTATTTCGTTGACCATGCGCAGAAGTTCCGCAAAACTCGTCTCTTTTTCAAGACCCCTGCCGTAGCTGTTCACATTCTGTCCGAGCAGCATAACTTCCTTTACGCCGTCAGCTGCAAGCGCCTTTATCTCGGCAACTATATCCTCGGGTCTGCGGCTGCGTTCGCGTCCGCGCACATAAGGCACTATGCAGTAGCTGCAAAAATTATTGCATCCAAACATAATATTTACGCTTGCCTTGAATTTATACTTGCGTACCGTGGGCAGGTCTTCGACTATTTCCGCGTGTTTCTGCCATATATCAAAAACGGGCGCACCGCTTTCGATATTGGTCATGATAAGTTCGGGCAGTTTATAAAGATTGAACGTACCGAAAACTATATCCACATGGCGGTATTTTTTGCGTATGGTCTCGATAACGGTGGGCTGCTGCATCATACAGCCGCACAGCGCTATTTTCATATCGGGGTTATCCTTTTTTGCGTGCTTTAAATAGCCGAGATTGCCGTACACCTTGTTTTCGGCATTCTCACGCACGCAGCAGGTATTGTATATTATAAAATCCGCATTTTTTTCATCATCGGCAGGTGCATAGCCCATTTGGCGCAGCATACCGTTTATCTTCTCGGAATCGTGCGCGTTCATCTGACAGCCGAAAGTATTGATAAAAAACTTCGGTGCGGTATCTTTTTTGGCATTGAGCGCCTTTATTTTTTCCATAAAGCCGTTCTGGCGCCTTATCTCGTCCTCATTGGGAACGGTAACTGATGTTCTCACTTATATAATTCCTCCGGAACAAATACTGATTAGTTAAAACAAACCGACATATTTTATGACAGTCTGCCATTTTTGATTATAGCAGATTTTTATGAAAATGTATAGTATAAATTTTGAAAAACTTGTGCAAATACAAAACTGCCGCTATCTATTGATCGTATCATCAGATGCGGCAGTTTTGTATGCGGTATTTTATCAGATACCGAGTTTATTTACTTTATCGAATTCGTCAAGTACTTTCTTGCTGGGCTTCTTATCAAGCAGCGAAACAACAACTATGAGTGCAAGCGAGATAAAGAATGCGGGAAGCAGTTCATAAATGCCCGTAGGTTCCGCAAGGTACTTGTTCCATACCATAACGATGAGCGCACCGCTTATCATACCCGTAAGGACACCGTTCATTGTGGTTCTTCTCCAGAACAGGCTCAGAAGCTTTGCGGGGCCGAAAGCCGCACCGAAGCCTGCCCATGCGTTTGACACAAGCGACATTACGGTGTTGTTGGGGTTAAGCGCGATAACATAAGCGATGATCGCAACAACGGCAATAGCAATACGGCTCAGTTTGAGCATAGTCTTTTCATCCGTGCCTTTTTCGGCAAAAACGCCGTAAATATCACTTGTAACGGCAGATGCGGTAACAAGCAGCTGTGAGTCGGATGTACTCATGATCGCCGAAACGATAGCGCAAAGCAGGAAACCTGCGATAAGACCGGGTGTAAGTTTCTGCACAAGCACCATAAATATAGTTTCTGCGGAAACGGCATCAAGGTCTGCAATACCCGTATGCTTGAGATAAACATAACCCACACAGCCCACCGCAACGGAAGCGATAAGCGAAATAATTACCCAGATCATAGCTATTATACGGGATTTCTTTATCATATCACCCGATTTTATCGACATAAAGCGCACAAGGATATGCGGCATACCGAAGTAGCCGAGACCCCACGCAAGGTTCGATATAAGGTCGGAGAACGCATAAGGCTCCGAGCCGTTTGCCATAAGGTTCATATAACCCGTTTTTGCCGATGTGATAGCGGCAAATTCCGCGCTGCCCACTGCGAAATACGCAAGGATGGGGATAATGAGCAGAGCAAAGAACATAAGCATACCCTGGAAAAAGTCTGTCCATACAACGGCGAAATATCCTCCCATAAATGTATATATGAGTATAACGACCGCACCTATCGTAAGGCCGATGGTATACTTGATGCCGAATACGTTTTCAATAAGCTTTGCGGCAGCATTAAAGCCCGATGCCGTGTAAATAAGGAAGAAAACGAAAATGATGACTGCGCACACGACCCTTACCGCAGACGAACGCGAATCAAAACGGTTCTGGAAATACTGCGGTATGGTTATAGCATCACCTGCGACCTCGGAATAGTTCCTCAAACGCTTTGCAACAAGTTTCCAGTTAAGGTATGTACCTATACCGAGACCTATTGCTATCCACGCAGAGCTTACACCGCTTAAATAAACCGCGCCGGGCAGACCCATTATAAGCCATCCCGACATATCCGATGCCTGCGCCGACAAAGCGGTGAGCCAGCTGCCCATCTGTCTGCCGCCGAGGAAGTAATCGGACATATTGCTTGATTTTTTCGAGAAAAAGATGCCGATGCCTATCATCACCCCGAGATAGATGGCAAAAGCTATCAATATCCAAATATTTACCTGCATTTTTGACCTCCTGTTTTATAAATATATTAAAAAAATCCAATTTTTATTATATAACAGAATGAATTATTATGCAAGTTTTTTTGTAAAATACATATATAAAGTCTGTGCGCATATTATTTCAGCTGCGACTTTAAAAGCGCATAAAACTCCGTTCCGCCCTGTGTATACGAGCCGAAAGTACCCGTAACGGTTATTTCCGTGCCCATTTCGGGGTATGCCTCGCCCTCGGGCAGCCTGAATTCAATGCCCTGTGCACAGCAAGCGGTCGCGTCCTGTATTATACAGGCATAATAGTCCTCGCCCGTGTT
>JAGAHK010000014.1 GCA_017627115.1 Bacillota bacterium
GCCTGTAAGTTCACGGACTACCATGATATCAACACCGTCTGCAACAAGCTCGGGTTTAAGAGGACAAGCATCCTTTAAAGCCTCATGAAGAGTTGCGGGACGTAAGTTTGCATAAAGACCGAGTGCGCCTCTTAAACCGAGGAGTGCACGTTCGGGGCGCATATCGCCGGGAAGAGTATCCCACTTCCAGCCGCCTACGGCACCGAGAAGAACAGAGTCGCGTGCCTTGCATACATCAATAGTGTGCTGGGGAAGAGGCTCACCGAACTCGTCGATAGCACAGCCGCCGCCCAAAACATACTCATACTTGAAAGAATGGCCGAACTTTTTGCCGACTGCATTCAACACATTGATATTTTGCTCCATTACTTCGGGACCTATACCGTCACCTGCTACAACTGCAATGTTAAAATTCATTTTATTTTACCTCTTTTCAAATTATAAAAAATATTCAAAAATACTGTTGTCACTATTATTTAAGACCGAGTTTTACCTTTGTCTGTTCGATAAGACCGCCGACTTTCATCATTTCCTGCATAAATTCGGGGAAAGGCTGTGCCTGGTAAGTCTTGTTCTTTGTAAGGTTTGTTATAACGCCCGTATCGAAATTAACTTCTACCTTATCGCTCATTTCGATATCGTTTGCAGCTTCCTCACATTCAAGGATGGGAAGACCGATGTTGATACAGTTGCGATAGAAAATTCTCGCAAAGCTCTTTGCTATTACGCAGGAGATACCGCTTGCCTTGATAGCTATAGGTGCGTGTTCTCTTGAAGAACCGCAGCCAAAGTTTCTCTCGGCAACGATTATATCGCCGTCCTTTACATTTGCTGCAAAAGGCACTGTGGAATGGATAGCATCCTCCATGCAGTGTGCCGCAAGTTCCTTGGGGTCTGATGAATTAAGGTATCTTGCAGGGATAATTACGTCTGTATCAATATTATCACCGTATTTAAAAACTGTTCCGCATGCTTTCATATCAATATCCTCCAATCTTATACTTCTTCGGGGTCTGTTATCTTGCCTGTTATAGCGGAAGCCGCAGCAACTGCGGGGCTTGCAAGATAAACTTCACTCTCGGGATGACCCATACGGCCGATAAAGTTTCTGTTAGTTGTTGAAAGAGCTCTTTCGCCCTTTGCAAGGATACCCATATGACCGCCGAGGCAGGGACCGCAGGTAGGTGTGGAGAATGCACAGCCTGCTTCGACAAATATCTTTGCAAGACCTTCTTCAACACACTGTAACCATATCTTCTGTGTACCCGGAAGAATAATAGCACGGATCTCGGGGCATATCTTTCTGCCTTTAAGGATAGAAGCCGCAATACGCATATCCTCGATACGTCCGTTTGTACATGAACCGATAACTACCTGATCTATTTTGAGACCCTTTGCATCGTCTATTGTCTTTGTGTTTTCGGGAAGATGCGGGAAAGCAACTGTAGGACGGAGTGTCGAGAGGTCGATCTCGTAAACCGCATCATACTCTGCATCCTCATCAGCCTCGTAAACAACGGGTGTCTTGACCGAATGTTCCTTGACATATTCAAGTGTCTTTTCGTCAACAGGGAAGATACCGTTCTTGCCGCCTGCTTCGATAGCCATGTTTGCAATAGTGAAACGGTCGTCCATTGAAAGGTACTGAAGACCCTCGCCTGCAAATTCCATTGATTTGTAAAGCGCACCGTCAACACCTATCATACCGATGATATGAAGGATAACATCCTTGCCGCTTACCCACTTTGCAGGCTTGTTTTTAAGCACGAATTTAAGAGCGCTGGGAACCTTGAACCAAGCGACACCGCGTGCCATGCCGACAGCCATATCGGTAGAGCCTACACCTGTTGAGAAAGCACCGAGAGCGCCGTATGTACATGTATGAGAGTCGGCGCCGATAACTACATCACCCGAAACAACAAGACCTTTTTCGGGGAGCAGACAGTGCTCGATGCCCATCTGACCAACTTCAAAGTAGTTTGTTATCTCCTTTGAATGTGCAAATTCACGCACCATTTTACAGTGTTCTGCGGACTTGATGTCCTTGTTGGGTGTGAAGTGGTCGGGAACGATAGCGATCTTATCCTTATCGAAAACCGATGAAATACCTATTTTGTTGAATTCCTTGATAGCAACGGGCGTTGTAACATCGTTGCCGAGTACGAGGTCAAGCTTTGCTTCGATAAGCTGACCTGCCTTAACGGACTCAAGACCTGCGTGAGCCGCTAATATTTTCTGAGTCATTGTCATACCCATGATTCTTGTTCCTCCTTATTTGGTATCATTATTTACATATTATCATTAAAAACCTTTAAAGAAAAGTTTTGAACTTCTGTTCAATATCTTTTATAAGCTTGTATTCAAGCGAATCCACAAGGGCTATCCAGCTGGCCTCGATAATATCCGAGGACACGCCCACGGTAGTCCAATTGTCGGGACCGTCCGAGGATTCTATGAGCACCCTTACCTTTGATGCTGTAGCCGAGTTTCCGTCAAGCACACGCACTTTATAGTCCGTTAAATGCACATCCGAAAGATTTGGATAAAAGACCTCCAAAGCCTTTCTTAACGCCTTGTCAAGCGCGTTTACGGGACCGTCGCCCTCTGCTGCGGTTATCTCCGACTTTCCGTCCACCTTTATTTTGATAACTGCGGAGGCAGTCTGACCGCTTGCATAAGGCGGATGCTCGCCTATTATCTTGAAGTTTTCAAGCTCGAAAAACGGCTTGTACTTGCCAAGCGTTTTTCTTATAAGCAGCTCGAATGCACCGTCGGCACCTTCAAATTGGTAGCCCTCATATTCAAGCTCCTTTAATTTGTCTATTACTATGGTCGTTTCGGGTGAGTTTTTCTCGACACCGGGGATTATCCTCTGCATTGCCGAGAGTATGGTTGTTCTTCCTGCAACTTCGCTTGTCAGGAAGCGGCGCTCATTACCCACCACCGAGGGGTCGATATGCTCGAAGCTGCGGCTGTTTTTGCAAACACCGTCAACATGCATGCCGCCCTTGTGCGCAAAAGCGCATTTGCCGACATACGGTTCGCGTATGGAAAGTTGGAGATTTGCGATCTCGCTGACCTTTCTTGCCGTATGTGTAAGTTTTGATATATTCTCCTCCGCTATGCACTCATAGCCGAGTTTGCACTGGAGATTAGGTATTACAGTCGAAAGATTTGTATTGCCGCAGCGTTCACCAAAGCCTGTCATAACGCCCTGTACATGTGTTGCCCCCGCAAGAACGGCCATGACCGAATTTGCGACTGCCATGCCGCAGTCGTTGTGACAGTGTACACCGACAGTAACCGCAAACCTGTCTACCACTTTTTTTGTGATCTCCGATATTTCCTGCGGAAAAGTGCCGCCGTTGGTATCGCAAAGACAAAGACAGTCAGCCCCTGCCTGACTTGCGGCATCCAGAGTTTTCATAGCATAATCGGGGTTTTCTTTATAGCCGTCAAAAAAGTGTTCGGCATCGAAAACAACATATTTGTCCTGCTCTTTCAGATAAGCTATGGTATCGTATATCATTTCGAGATTTTCCTGCAAAGTGGTATTTATAATGTCCGTAACATGAAAATCCCACGACTTGCCGAATATTGCAACAGCCTTTGTACCCGCACCCAGAAGCGCCTGCAAATTGCTGTCTTCCGACGGTGAAATGCCCCTGCGGCGCGTACTGCCAAAGGCGGCTATCGTCGTGTTTTTGAATTCTATATCTTTGATGCGTTCAAAAAACTCAAGATCTTTTGGGTTAGACCCCGGATTGCCTGCCTCGATATAGCTTACACCAAGCTCATCAAGGGCAAGCGCGACCTTTATTTTGTCCTCAACACTAAAGGAAACACCCTCTGCCTGTGCGCCGTCCCTTAGTGTTGAGTCAAAAATCGTAATTTTATTCACAACTTTACCTCCGTTATCCGCTTCCGCATTTTTAAAAATAAAAAGCAAGGCTGCCCTTGCCTTGACAAAGGCAGCCCGTATTTTTCAGCAATATAGATAAGATATTTTATCAGTTATTGATAAGCTTGTCTTCGCCGTTCCAGCTGTAGAGCTTTCTGATCTCTTCGCCGACCTTTTCCGACATATGCTCGGAAGCAAGCTTTCTCATAGCCTTAAAGTGAGCCTGACCGCCTGCAGGTGACATATCAAGCAGGAATTCCTTTGCAAAAGAACCGTCCTGGATATCGGAAAGGATCTTCTTCATAGCTTTCTTTGTGTCCTCTGTGATGATCTTGGGACCTGTTACATAATCGCCGTACTCTGCTGTGTTGGAGATAGAGTATCTCATACCTGCAAAACCGCTCTGGTAGATAAGGTCAACGATAAGCTTCATCTCGTGGATACATTCAAAGTAAGCATTTCTTTCGTCATAGCCTGCTTCAACAAGTGTTTCAAAACCTGCCTGCATAAGTGCGCAAACACCGCCGCAAAGAACAGCCTGCTCACCGAAGAGGTCTGTTTCTGTCTCTGTTCTGAAAGTAGTTTCAAGAACACCTGCTCTTGCGCCGCCGATAGCAAGTGCGTATGCAAGTGCAAGATCCTGTGCCTGACCAGTAGCATCCTGCTCTACAGCAACAAGACAAGGAACACCCTTGCCTGCCTGATATTCGCTTCTTACTGTATGACCGGGGCCCTTGGGTGCAACCATTGTTACGTCAACATCCTTAGGAGGAACGATCTGGTTAAAGTGGATATTGAAGCCATGAGCGAACATAAGCATATTGCCGGGTTCAAGGTTGGGTTCGATATCCTTCTTGTATAAGCCTGCCTGTAATTCATCATTGATAAGGATCATAATGATATCTGCTCTCTTTGCTGCCTCTGCTGCCGTGAAAACTTCAAAGCCCTGCTCCTCTGCTCTCTTCCATGACTTGCTGCCCTCGTAAAGACCGATGATAACATTGCAGCCGCTCTCTTTAGCGTTGAGTGCATGAGCATGACCCTGGCTGCCGTAGCCGATAATTGCGATAGTCTTGCCCTTTAAAAGAGATAAGTTACAGTCTTCCTGATAAAATATTTTTGCCATTTTTCTTGACCTCCTGAAAAATTTTTAATAATTTTCAAAAGCAAAATTATTATTTTGCTTGATTAACATATTTAAAACGATTAAGCCCAATCCCTTGTACTTTTTATGGGATCGTTGCCTCTGCAAAGACCGGTAGTACCCGTTCTTACTATCTCCTTGATGCCGAAATCCTGTATAAGCTTTGTGAAAGCCTCTATTTTGGATTGTTCACCCGTTATTTCAACGGTGAGGGCTTCCGTGCCGACATCAACAATATTTGCCCTGAATATATCAACGATGTTGATAATTTCCGAACGTTTTTCGGGCGGCGCCGTTACTTTTATCAGTGCCAATTCCCTAAATACGCCCTTCTGGTTGTCAAGCTCTATAACACGGATAACATCCACAAGCTTGTCCACCTGCTTTATTATCTGCTCAATGTCCATATCATCACAGAAAACCACTATTGTTATGCGTGAGATATTTTCATCCTGCGTAACACCAACGCTCAGGCTTGAAATGTTGTAGCCGCGCCTTGTGAACAAGCCCGCGATACGGCTCAAAACACCTGCGTTGTTGTCACAAAGTATTGATAAAACGTGTCTGTTCATGGCATTCCTTCCTTCTTTCGTTAAAAATTGCCGTCAGAAAACGGCGGCTTGCCATTTTTATTTATATAATAGGTATATTTAGCCTATCATAGTAAACTTAAATTTTATTATACTATATTGCAAAGTAATTTTCAACAAAAAAAATAAAAATTTTCGTTAAACATAACGGAAAATATTTAAAAGTTATCCGCGAGCGGATAACCCCTGACAATTCGCCGCCGTTTTGCATAACTAAAAAAAACTTTTAAAAAAAAGTCCCTTCGGCAAAACAGCC
>JAGAHK010000094.1 GCA_017627115.1 Bacillota bacterium
AGAATGGTATTGACATATTTCGGAACGATATAGTCAAGCACCTCTTCCTCGCTTGGCTCATATATGGTCAGCGTGCTGCTTTTTTCAAGGTGTTCGTCGCTGAATTCGCTTGCGTCCATGGGCAGAAGCTTTATCAGCTTCGGTTCGTTGCTTATGGTGGATATGAACTCGGTATAAGCAAGGTATACCTCGTCTATCTCGCCCGCATCGTATTTTTTCAGCACTTCTTCGCCTATGATGCGCGCATCGCAGTACTGCGGTTTTTCTGAAATGCCGCGGTAGCTTGCGCTTATGTCCTTATGGCGGTGCTTTAAGTATTCTCTGCCCTTGTTTCCGATAGTTACAAAGGTGATATTCTCGCGCTCGTCCGCAACGCTTATGGCTGTTTTGCACACATTGGTGTTGTAGCCGCCGCAGAGGCCGCGGTCGCCCGTTATTACAATAACGCAGGTGTTTTTCACCTCGCGCTCTTTAAGGTAGGGGTGAGAGATACCGCTGCTGCCCGTTACTATCTGTGCGATAGCTTTGCGTGTCTGTCTGAAAAAAGGCTGTGTGCTTATAAAGCGGCCTTTTGCCCTTGACAGCTTGCTGCTTGCAACAAGGTTCATCGCCTTTGTTATCTGACGGGTGCTGTTGACACTTTTTATTCTGCGTTTTATGTCACGCATTGATGCCATATTATCACCGCCTTACTGAAAATCTTTTTTAAAGGCATCAAGCGCCTCTTTTAATTTATCTTCGGTCTCGGGGCTGATGACTTTGCTCTCTTTGATGTCTGTGAAAATATCGTTGTGGTATTTTTCGACAAATTCAAAGAACGAGCTTTCAAATTCAAGTATCCTGTCAAGTGCGATATCATCAAGGTATTTGTTTGTTACCGCGTAAAGGATAACGACTTCTTTTTCAACTTCAAGTGTTTTGTACTGCGGCTGTTTAAGTATCTCAACTATACGCTGACCGTGATTGAGTCGGTCAAGTGTATCTTTGTCAAGGTCGGAGCCGAACTGTGAGAAGCTTTCAAGCTCGCGGTACTGTGCAAGCTCTATACGGATAGGGCCTGCGATCTTCTTCATAGCCTTTATCTGCGCCGAACCGCCTACACGCGATACGGAAAGACCTGCGTTGATGGCAGGGCGTACACCCGAGTTGAAAAGTTCGCTTTCAAGGAATATCTGACCGTCCGTGATCGAAATTACGTTGGTCGGGATATAAGCGGAAACATCGCCTGCCTGTGTTTCGATAATGGGCAGTGCGGTTATGCTGCCGCCGCCGTACTTTTTGTCGATACGCGCCGAACGCTCAAGCAAACGTGAATGCAGGTAGAATACATCACCCGGGTAAGCTTCACGTCCCGGCGGCCTGCGGAGCAGTAAGCTCATTGCACGGTAAGCCACCGCGTGCTTTGAAAGATCGTCATAAATGATAAGAACGTCCTTGCCGTTCTCCATAAATTCCTCTGCGATAGCAACACCCGCATAGGGTGCGATATACTGTAATGTAGAGGATTCGGAAGCGGTAGCGGAAACAACTGTTGTGTAGTCCATAGCGCCGCTGTCCCGAAGGCTTTTAACGATACGTGCAACGGTGGAAGCCTTCTGACCTATTGCAACATATATACAAAGGCAGTCCTTGCCTTTCTGGTTTATTATGGTATCGATACAGATGGCAGTTTTGCCTGTCTGACGGTCGCCTATGATAAGCTCGCGCTGACCTCTGCCGATAGGCACCATGGCATCAATAGCCTTGATACCCGTCTGTAAGGGTACATCTACAGATTTTCTTGTGATAACGCCGGGTGCAACACGTTCAATGGGTCTTGAACCCGTTGCGGCGATAGGGCCTTTTTCGTCTATAGGTTCACCGAGGGCGTTTACAACACGTCCTATCATGGCATCACCTACGGGAACGGAAGCAACCTTGCCCGTTAACTTAACGGTGTCGCCTTCTTTTATGCCCGAGTCGGAACCGAGGATAACGACACCGATGTTGTCTTCCTCAAGGTTCTGCGCCATGCCCACCGTACCGTCCGCAAACTCCAGAAGCTCACCGCTCATGGCGTTTTCAAGACCGAATACGCGGGCGATACCGTCGCCGACCTGTATTACCGTACCAACTTCCGATACATCCAATTTAGCGGAATAACCCTTAATTTGTTCTTTTATAACAGAACTGATCTCTTCAGGTCTAATGTTCATTGTTGGTTATACATCCTTTCATTAGATTCTTAATATTGATTTCCGAAATACGGAACGCTTATAGTAAGCGAATTAAATAATCGGACTTAAGCTTGCTTAAGGCGGATTATTTATGAGCCCCATCCTATAGTGAACGTCCAAATATTTTTGACGTTCACGATAAAAGCTTGTTCCGATGTTCAGATCTTGGCTTCGTTAAGCTTTGTTTTCAGCTCGTCAAGGTGTCTTCTGACAGTGTTGTCGATAAGCTTGCCGCAGACGGTTATCTTAACGCCGCCTATAAGCGAGGGATCGACACTGCTTTCTATAATGACCTGCTTGTTCATGCCGCTTTCAAGCTTCTGCTTTATTTCGGCAAGCTGTTTTTCGCTCAACGCTTTGGCAGATACCACATTTGCGGTAACAATGCCCTTGTGCTCCTTTACCTTGTCGATAAAGGCATTGAGAATATCAAAAAGCTGTGCTTCGCGGTTTTTGCGGAAAGCAACGGAAAACAGACCTATAATATCGTCTTCTACCTTGCCTTTGAACGCCGTTGTCAGCACAGAAAGCTTTTCTTCACCCGAGATCTGCGGGTGCTTCATCACCGCATCAAATTCCGCATCGTCTTTTATTGCTTCGCATATAAGCTCCACATCATCAAAATACTTGTCGATGCTGTTTTTTTCAAGAGCGATGTCGAAAAGAGCCGCGGCATATCTGTTTGCTATCAATTCTGCCATGTGACTCCCTCCAGATCCCTGATAGTATCTTCAACCAGCTTTTCCTGTTCCGCATCCGTCATCTTTGCGGCGATGAATTTTTCGGAAACTGCTGCGGAGACTTGGATAATCTGCTTTTTGACTTCGTCTTTTGCTTTGTCGCGCTCGCGCTCTATATCGAGCATTGCGCGGTTTTTGATCGCTTCCGCCTCGGTCTTTGCCTGCGAAATTATCTGCTGGCTGTTTTTGTTTGCGGCGGAACGTGCGCTTTCAAGTATCTCGCTTCTTTCGTGCTCTATATCTTCAAGCTTTAACTCATACTGCATTTTTAAAGTGTTGGCTTCGTTAAGAGCCTTCTGTGCTTCCGTAAGCTGGTTTGATATGCGCTTTTTCCTCTCGTTCAGGAAATTAAGAACGGGGTTGTACAAAAGCTTTGCCAGTATAAAGCACATTATGCAGGTGTTTATGAGCTGAACAAGGATACTGAAAACAAATTGAGAATCAAGCGTTATTACATATCCTCCGTCCAATCACATAACCTCCCATTTTTCAGATTTTTAAAAGTTATCAAAAGTCAAATGAGGGTCAGCCCATGAACGGATTGCCTTTTATAACGCCGAAAGGATCGCCGAATAAAAGGATAAGTGCGATAACAAGACCGTAAATACCTGTAGACTCGGCAACGGCACAGCCGAGAAGCATGGTCTGTGTTATGGTACCGCGTGCCTCGGGCTGACGTCCTACAGCCTCTGCACCTTTACCTGCGGCATAACCCTGGCCGATACCGGGTCCTATACCTGCTATCATGGCAAGACCTGCACCAACAGCAGAGCAGCCCATTACAAAAGCTCTTGGGTCGATAGAAAAATTGTCCATATTAATATGTCCTCCTTGATATGTTAAAAATTAAATTAATTATAAATTCAGCGTCAGTCGGGTATCTTATCCTTGATGAACAACTGACTGAGCATACAGAAAATAACTGTCTGCAATACGCCTGCGAACACATCGAAATAGATGTGAGCTATCGCCGGCACAACAAATTTGACCGCCGTGGAGTATATCATCGACATGATGATCATACCGCCCAGAATGTTTCCGAAAAGACGGAAGCTGAGCGAGATGGGCGTTGCCAGCTCACTTATGATGTTTATGGGCAGAAGAATGGGTATGGGTTCAAGATAACCCTTGAAATAGCCCGCCTTGCCTTTTGTTATGCCCATAAAATGGATAAGGAAAAAGGTGGTCAGAGTTATTGCCGCGGTCGTTGCAAGATCCGCTGTGGGCGGCCTGAATCCCAAAAGACCGCTGAGGTTGGAAATGAGTATAAACATGAATACCCCGAAAAACCATTTGCCGAAGTAAGCATATTTTTCACCCATATTGCTGCGGGTAAAACTGTCCATGGCATCTACTATCATCTCAATGATATTCTGCCCGCCGGACGGTCTGTCGGTAAACTTTTTCAGCTTGCATCGGACAACTATCGCAAAAATGAACAGTACTATCATAAAAAACCATGTTGTCACCATAGTCTGCGTTATATAGCAGGTGTGTCCCATAAAAGGCACTTCCTTGTAAACGCTGATATTGAAGTCCAGTCCCTCTTTTGCGGGAGCAGCCGTGTCATAGCCCACAAGACCGGGGATGATCGTTATCTTATCCAGCATATTAAGCCCCAAAGCGTTATTCCTCCTTTCTTGAAAATAGCGCATCGGCAAAATGCGCTTAATTTATAGTAAACGACAAAAGTCTTTGGACTTTGGGCGTTTACTTGCGCCGACTGCGAGCCGCAAAGCGGCTTTATTCCTTGTACGCAGTCGTGTGCATGCCCCGCAGGGTTATAGTAAAGGACATTTTTAAATGTCGTTTA
>JAGAHK010000095.1 GCA_017627115.1 Bacillota bacterium
ATTGAAATTTGGTTTGATTTTACAGACTCGGAGAATATCGATAATGGATGAAAAAAGAAAACATCATATACACCTTGCGCTGATGTTCGGGGCGTATATATTTTTGCATACTACCATACTTCTTTTGGCAAACCGCGAAAGCAACGGTTATATAAGTGCGGCGCTGGAGGAAAAGTTATATTATATCCATATGACATTTATGATATTGGGGCTTTTATCGTTTACACCGATAAACAGGCTCACAAAAGGCAAAACAAAGCTGTTTGATGTTTTTGCGCTTATTTTGCTTGCTGTGGGTACGGTCATTTTGTATACCGTAAAGCAGGCGTGGGTATTTGTCGGCATAGGCTCGGCGGCGGTGTTCTGTCTGGGATATCTCGGTGCGCTCGTGTATTGGCGGATGTCTATGGAAACGGCAGCGGCAAGCCGCACGGGGCTTGTTATGGGTATAGGCTGCGGTGCGGCATATACATTGCAGTATTTTTTTGAAGGACACGGACTTTCGCCCGTATTGCCTTTTATTATCGCCTTTGCTTTTGCCGCGTTGGGTTATGTGACGGTGAAACGCGGTGAAGAGCCGCAGTCTGCCGATGATAGCAAGGATAACGAAAATATAAGGAAAAATCTGATATGTGCCGTGATCATCGCTTCGGGGCTGATATTTTTCAACAGCTTTTTCAACGGCTATCTTCATCATTTGCAGATACAGTCGAATTTTGAACGGATAGATGCCTATGCGTGGCCGCGGCTTATGCTGGTGCCCGTGTACATTGTTTTCGGCTTGCTCGGTGATGTGAAACACGGAAAATTTGTTCCGATAGCCTCGCTTTGTATGGGGCTTGTGACCCTGCTCCACTCCGTACTGACCGCCAGCGAAACGGCGTATTGGATAAATATGTGTCTGTTCTATTTCAGCATAGCTTCGGCGGCATCGTATTTCAGTATAGTGTTCTGGAATATTGCGCCCAAAACACGCTTTCCCGAGCTTTGGGCAAGCACAGGACGAATTTTGGATGCACTTGCGGTCATTATACTTGGTGTATTAAAATTTTCGTCTTTGCATACGGCGGTCGTTCTTGCGCTTAATATCGCCGTAATTGCGGTGCTGATAATAACAATGGCAGTAAACAACGATTTTAATTTCTTTATGCAGGAAATTCAAAGTGTCAAAACAAAAATGACAAGCGAAGAGGCTATGGGAATTCTTCAGCGGCGGTATTCACTCACGCCGTCCGAAATGAAAGTGGCGAAAGAACTGCTGCTGACGGATGACAAGCAGTCCGAGATAGCCGAAAGGCTCTCAATAAAAGTCGGAACTGTTCAGTTTCACGCAACCAACATTTACCGCAAAGCGGGAGTGGAAAACAGGGCGGCTCTCGGTCGTGTTTTTAATGGCATAATTGAGAAAAGTGGGATATTGACATAAGCATAGGGCTGTTGTCTCGCTGCCGTAAACCCCTCAGTCAGCCTTTGGCTGCCAGCTCCCGCTAAAGCGGCACACGCCTGATCGCTGCGCTAAAGGGGAGCCAAGAGCCTGCGGCGCTGATTTCCTTAATACAATCAAGGCGTTGCATTAGTCTTGCCTCCCCTTTAGCGCAGCGTTTAGGGGAGGGGGACCGCGCGCAGCGTGGTGGAGGGGTTTATTTGCGACTGCTTTAGTGTTATACAACGGTATGCAACAACACTCGCAAACCCCTCAGTCGCGGCAAGCCGCGCCAGCAATCCATTCGGCAGCGAAGCTGACGGATGTTTGCCATAGAGTCCCGACGGCTTTGCCGCCGTCAGGACAAACCTGAAAGAAGGGGAGCCAAGGCTAATGCAACTCTACTACTAACGTAAATTTCAATTTACACCATATGATATAATAAACCCAAAGGCTGAAGCGTTTTTGACGCCGTAGCCTTTTTTGTGTCATTCAGTGGCTTTAAGGCAGTACTTGGGGAAAACTTGGGTCGCTTTTTAAGCCGAATTTCAAAAAAATTGGTTAAACTCCAGTATGCAATAAACGATGGTTTTGGTATAATGTTTAGAAACAGACGGGCAGTAAAATGCTAAAATCGCATTTTTGCTACAACCAAACAGCCAAGGAGGGGAAAACGGAATGAAGAGATTTTTAAGTGCATTATTAAGTGTTCTTATTGCCGCAGGCAGTACAATGCCGAGCGTGTATGCGGCAGAAAACGAAATGCCGCAGCAGTATGAGAGCGGTTACGAGGACAGCGGTTTATTTCCCGAAGTTATCCACATAAGCGGGGATAAGCTGAAAGGAATGGTGGAGGAGTACGACGGGGAGCATCCCGATGAGGCAGGCGAAGAGTCCGCCGATGACGGCGAATTAAGTCCTTATGCCTCGGACAGCCCTGTCGGAGTGTTTGCCGACGAAGAAGCCCCCGATATTTTGGGCGAAGAATTTACCGAAGCACCGATAAGGGCTTATGCAGACACAAATACATATACCGAATATGTGTATATCCGCAGCGCGGCAGACCTTTTGGCGATAGACGGGCATGACGGCGGATATTACGAGCTTGCATCGGATATAGACCTAAAAGGCATGGAATGGCCGGGTATAGCCCTTACAAACGCAGTTTTTGACGGCAAGGGGCATTATATCTACAACCTTACGCAGACAAGCGAAAAGAGTACGGGTCTTTTCAGCAATTCGGACAATAAAGACGCAAATGTCTATATTGCAAATGTAAATTTGTCCGATATAAATATAAATGTCACAAAGTGTACGGGCACTTCCGTTATGGTCGGTGTGCTCGGCAGTGCGGGCATCACGCCCGAAAACTGCTACGCAAGCGGAACTATAACCACAAATGTAACGGTAAAAAATCTTGCTGTCTATGTTTTTTCACAAGGCATCAACTGTGATTCAAGGGTAAATATAAATATCGGCGGCAGCTGTACAGACCCCGGTGGTTCTTGGTATGTGTACAATATGATACAATGCAGGCACAGCGGATATGAGGGCGATATAAAAATAACGGGCACTCATGACCATACCCGTGTATACGGGCTTTACGGCTGTACGGATAAATCGGTATTTTACGGCGATATAACGCTCAACGCCGATATTGTTGAGGATGCTTATGTTGATTTAGATGGTCTGTTCAACTGCGATGATGCCGCATTTAAGGGCAATATCGAGTCAAGACCCGTATTTAAAGGAACCGGCGGAATGGTAACTGCCTCCGGATTGGACGGTACCGACTGCGATTTTACGGGTGATGTTTCGACATATTCAAGCGGAGATACGAGGGGCATACCGAATGCAAGTGCGGGCGGCGGTAAAAACTGTACTTTTACGGGTGATGTAAGTGTTTATACAAACGGACAGTCGAACGGTTTTGTAATGGGTATCGGCGGTGACTCTTCCACAATGACGGGCGATATATACGCAAATGTTAACGTTTACGGATCGAAATATGCTGTGTTCGATGTTTACGGGATCGGTCGTGCCAAAAATTGTGTGCTAAACGGCAATATCACGGGAAAAGGTACGGATGTACTGGTAACGCCCATACATGATTATGCGGAAAATTGTGCGGTAAACGGGGACAGCACAAGTACAGACAGAATCCACGGAATATACAACGGCTGTAAAAACTGTACGATAAACGGAAACCTTTCGGGAGTAGGCAATATTAACGGTAATACGGCAGGAATTTCAAACGGAAGCACCGATTGTACGATAAACGGCTTTATAAGCGTGCAAAAAGGCGATATTTACGGTATAATGGGCGGCAGCGGCAATACCGTAAACGGCGATGTTATGACACAAAACGGCAAAGGTGTAGGCATATACAAATCATCGGGCTCTTATATATCGGGCATGATATCGGAAAAACAGGGCTATGAGCCGTTGAGCGTTACGGCTGCAAGTCCGTATATGGGTTACTTTGAGTGTCAGGGCTGTCATCAGAGGGTAGTCAGCGCGCGCAACCTGTTAGACGAAGTTCACTGCACAAGAGTGAGTTCATCGGGAACGGTGACCGAATATAAGTACAAAAAAATATACGAAATGAATTACAGCAAGGAAACGGGCGAGGGAAGCGACAGCGGCGAGCCGATAGAATTCCCGCCCGACCGGGAGAAATTCCCTTATACAATAAAACTTGTCAGCACCGAGAGCGGCGAGGTCATACCAAACGCCAAAATAAGCATTGACGGCAAAGAATACACCACAAACGAAAACGGCATTATCTCCGTTTCGGAGGGCGAAACAAATGTTATGCTTACCGTAAAGATAGACGGCAATATAATGCTTGTAAACAGAAATTTCTATCCGGTCAAAAACCGTGAAAACATTGTGGAAGTGTGCGAGATAGCGGTCGATGTCGATCTTGGCGAAAGCGACGAGGCTCCGGGCAACCCGCCGACGGGAAATTTCAACGGCAAAAAATTCTCCATGTTCGACCTGCCCGCAAGTGTAAGCCTGCCAAAAGTCGGCAATATGCAGATGACGTATGACAAAAACCGCAAGGCATACAGAATTCTTTTCGGCGATCTGAAAGGCATAAAGAATACGGGCAAGGATTTCAACAGAATGTTTATAGGCGTTCAGAACCTTGTGACAAATGCAAAGAACGGCCTGTTTTCCGATAAGGATTTTATGAAGCTGGTAAACACCCCGCAAAAGGGTGCGCTCGGTTTCAGCGGCAGCGGCAATGTCGTGGGCTATATAGAACTGCAAAAAACCAAGGATGATACAGTTGCAACGGGTGCGGTATTGATGAAATATACCGCAAGGGCTGAAAATACCATACCTTTTGCCGCAGCACCCGTATTTTTTGTTACATACGGCGTAACAGGCACTTTAGAAGCGGGCATCACACTTACCATGAGTACAACTAACATGGTAAACAAGTCCTTTGAACCGCACGGTATGGTGGCTATGTCCGTTACACCCAATGTGGGTCTCGGTATAGGCATGAAAAAATTTGCATCGGCGGAAGTCGGCTTTGATGCAATATTAAGGGGACAGATAACATACCCGTTCCGCTCTGTACAGCAGGATGTATCGGCTTGGCTTACGGGCGAGTTTTATATTCTCGGCAGCATAATGGGCTTTGAGGGCAGGACGGCATGGACTTTGGGCAGATGGAAGCTATATCCGCTTGAAAGTGGCGTAAAAACCGCGGGCGATAAAGTTATAACTTTCAATGCCGATGAAATGACCCTCGCCGACAGAAGTTATCTTAAAAATAAAACACAGGACACAAGAGAGGGTACTGTAAAATCGAATATTTATCCCTACAGTTCAGTTAAATTCGGAAGCGTGGACGGCAAACGAATGATGGTCTGGCTTGACGACGACCCGACAAGGGACGACCTTAACAGAACCGCTGTCTATTATTCAATAAAGAACGATGACGGAACATGGACAGAACCAAAGCAGGTGTATGATGACGGAACAGCCGATTATCAGTTTGACATTTTTGTAAGAAGCGGTATGACCTACATTGTATGGCAGAATGCCGTTGAAAAAGTCACGGGAAATTCGCCCGACGAGATAGCACCGAAGGTCGATCTCTATTACTCCGAGATAGGACAGTATGTCGGCAAGTACGATTGGGAAGAGCCTAAGGCCATCACAACAAATAACAGCGATTACGAATATGACCCGAAGATAGCGGCTGACCGAAGCTTCGGACAATACATTATATGGAAACAAAATGACAAAAACACTCCTCTGGCAGGCTATGTTGATGTAAAGGAAAGCATTTACAAGTTACACAAGGGCTACAGCACGATGGAGCCTGTTGAGAAAGCTGCCGAAAACCTGCCTTATGTCTACAGTATGGATGTCAGCGCAACAGGCAATGTTGCTTTTGTGACAGACAGCGATAACGATATAACGACTGCGGGCAGTACGCTCTATTGCAAAGGCACTTACACCGACAGCAGCAATACCGAGCACAAAATCGACGAAAGCTATTCATCCGAAAGCGATATAACGGGTCTTATGCACGGCAGCGCAAGCTTCTTCTTTATGGAGGACAGCACATTAAAAACGATGAATGCCAATGGTATCGTAACGGATGTACACAGTTTTGATGCGGAGGTCACAAATCCCGTTATACTTACGGGCGGCACGGACAGCGTAAGCTCCGTTTTATACGAAGTTCCGAACGGTTTTGATACTTCTGTATACTATGCAAAACTCAATTATTACACGGGCTGGTCTGAACCGCTGTTTGCGGGCAGCTTTGACGAAAAAGTCCGCTCGTGGGATGTTATAGAGTCAAAAGAAACGGAAATAGCGGCGGTAATGGCGGATATAGACGTTAAAAACGACTACAATGCGGAAAGTCTGCCCGAAAACACCATAAAGGCAAACGAGATAAAGGAGACCGTAAGGCTTGCATACACAACTATCAAGCCTGTTGAGGATATAAGTGCGCTGTATCTTGACTGCACGGATGATATAAAACCCGGCTGCGGTGCTTCGTTTGAGGTAGGCGTTAAAAACGACACCCTCAGAGCGTTGGAAAAAATGCACCTGAAACTGACGGACGACAAGGGTAATGTACTGTTTGACAAGGATTGTTATCCCAAGGTATCGAGCGGCGGCACAGATACGCTGTACGCATCGGCGACTATCCCCGAAGATTTTACAAGGGGTACGATAACAGCCGAGGTATCGGTCGAGAACCTTGAAGAAAGCGACAGGACAAACAACCTTGTTTCCGAGACTTACGGCGGTACGGATCTTGAACTTAAAGTTAGGGCAAATTCTATTCACAGAACGGGCTGTGTTGATGTGAATGTTCGGAATAACGGCAGTATTGCTGCAAAGAACGCTGTTATCAGCATAAAGAACGAAGCAGGCGATGTGATAGCAAAACAGACCGTTTCGGAGATACTTTCTTCCGTCAGTGAAAAAGTGAGCATACCCGTTCCCGAAACCTACAGCCGTCCGAAAGAGAAAATAAAGATTTATGCGGAAGTTGTTTCGGATGACGAGCTTAACGACTACGACAATGCGGGCTTCACAGAAATAGAGGAATACATCGCTGAAGCCGACGACAGCAGTAAATTTGTATTCGGCGATGTTGACGGCAACGGAAAGGTAGAGGCAGGCGATGCGACATATATTCTGCAAAAAGCGTTGGTAAGCACGTTTGAACTGCCTTTGCAGAAAAAGACGAATGATTGGATGAGATATGCCGATGTGGACGGCAACGGTAAGATAGAAGCAGGCGATGCGACATTCGTGCTGCAAAAAGCGTTGGTAAGTACATTTGAACTGCCTGTCGAAAAACTGAAATAAACCATATAATAATGGCGGTCAAAAAGAAACCCCTCAGTCACGGCTAAAGCCGTGCCGGCTCCCCTGAACAAGGGGAGCCAAGCGTAGGCACACTTCAATGACCGAGGGACTTCGGATCAAAGCCTGCGGCGCTAAAAATACTTAAAAAAATCATTTGACAGGAACTAAACAACATAAGGGACTGAAACATTGAGTATTATCATATTCTTAATGTGACAGCCCCTTTTGTATTTTTATTTATTCAAAAGTTCTTTTTCGATGTATTCATAAAGCAGGGAGCAGGTCTCGGCGCGCGTTATCGTGCGCTTTGGTTCAAACCTGCCGTTTGAGCCGTTTATTATGCCTTTTTCGGCAAAATATGCGGCGGCGGTATGGGCGTAGGCGGAAATATCGTTATCGTCCGAAAAATCCGTTTTGTCATATATGGGCTTTCCGTCCGTGAGCCTGTACAGTATTGCTGCCGCATCCTGCCTTGTTATCGGGGCGGAAGGCGCAAAATGTGTTTGGTCGATTCCGTATACCGTTTTGTTTTCCGCTGCCCAGGTTATTGCTTCATAATACCACTGAGTTTTTACTACATCTTCAAAGGGACAGTTTTTGCCCTCGCCGCCGAATATCCTGTGCAGCATTGTCACAAATTCGGCGCGCGTTACACTGTCATCGGGGCAGAAAAGTCCGTTTTGCCTGCCGTTTACAATGCCCGATGCGTGCAGACATTCAACGGGGTAAAAATACCATACGCCCGTCTCGACATCTTTGAAATAATTATCAAAAACGGTCGTTTCCTCCGTGTATTCGGCGGCTGCCGTGGTCTGTGCGCTCTGTGCACTCTGCGTAGTGGTCTCGGTCGCTATCTCGTTTGAGGAGTCCGAGCGCATATCGGTCTTTGTGTAATCGTCCGAGTACAGCAGAATAAGCGTGTCGCCGTCATCAAGAGTACATCCGCGCATGGCGGTCTGCACAAATACGCCGTTTTTGGTATACATCCAGCCGCTGTTTATGCCGTTGTCGAATTCCGCAAGCTTTACACCGTCGGGCGAGGTTATCTCCGAGATATAGCCGTTTTGGTGTATCACATATTTAAAGTCGTTTTTTTCAAGGGCATCAAGCACAAGATCTTCGGCCGAACTGCCTTTTTTTATTTTATAGGTATTGTTTTTGAGCCATACCGTGCTTGCGGTGTGTGCATCTGCACCGTGGGGCGTATCGCCTATTATCTCAAAGGAGACATTTATATATTCCGCCGCATACGAACCTCCGCCGCCTCCCGAATGTGAGGATGAATGTGACGGCGTTTGTGAAGCTGTTTCGGAAGCGGTTTCGGAAGCTGTTTGTGAAGCTGTTTGTGAAGTTGTTTCGGAAGCGGTTTCCGAAATCATTTCCGTTGTTATTTCCGAAATTGTTTCCGCAGGGTCATCGGGTGTTTTGTCGGGCGAAAAAGCTATTATCCACCCCGAATCGTTCTGATAGTACAAAACCCCGTCCCGGTCGATATTTATGCGGTTTATGCAGTACTGTCCGTATTCCTCGGACGGCGTGAAAAACTCGGTCAGCTCAAAGCCGTTTTTGCTGTCTTTCAGGCGCATTGCCTTGCCCGGGGTGTAATTGCAGGTGAAATAGGCATATACCGCACCCTCGCTTGCAAAAACCAAAGGCCGTGCCTGCACATTGCCCAAAACATCGAATTTTGCAAGCCTTTCAAGCGAAAAGGCATCAAAAACACAGAAACTGCCGTTTGTGTAGCCGCCGTCCGAACCGCCGACATAGACCCTGCCGCCGATCATAACGGGCTCGCAGGAGGAGTCTGCGCAGAAAGCCGTGCTTACGGCATTGCCGAAACCGTTTTCGGTAACTTCCGCGCGCCACAGTCTGCCGTCCTTTGTGGTAAAATATGCGTTTTTGCCGTCAATGCTTACGGTCGAACGCATATTTGCACCTGTTTGCAGGCTGTCCTTTATCCTGCCGCTTGCTTTGTCGGCAAGGTAGACCGTGCCGTCCTCGCTGCCGAATATTATATTTTCGCCGCAGAACGCCGCACCCGTGCCGTAAAAGCCTATGCTTGAAACACCGCTTTCGCTTGGTGCAAACTGCCATACAAAGGGCTTGACCTCGTATTCGTTTGAAGGGTCCGCGTCAAGGGTGTCAAGGCAGTAATAACTGCCCGTGCCGTAGTTTTTGTTCATCACGACCGTGCCTGCATATATATGCCCGTTATCGCAGCTTATAGGCGAAAGCCCCTGACCGTAGTCGCCGCTTACGGGTGTTTCGCTTATCCACAGCGATTTCAGGGTATCGGCGGAAAAAGCCTGCACAATGCCGTTTTTAAGCTGCACAAAAAGCGTGCCGTTTTCCTGCGCCATATAATAGGTATAGCCTATCGTGCCGTAAAGGTTCGCCGTGTTCACGGTTTTGCCCGTAAAACGGTCTATCTTGTAGATTTTTCTGTCCGCTGCGGTGTAGATATGGTTTTTGTACACAACACAGCTGCAAAAGCCGCTCATTATGCTTTTTTTTATTTTGTTTGTCCATTTTATTGCCGCATTTTCACCCGTGTCTGCAAAAAAGCCCCCCGAAGAGACTGTTGCATCGTTTGCATAGACTGTCGCTTCGGCGGGGTCATTCTGCGCAGCTGCCGTTATGTTTAAAAGTATGGTGAAAATAAGCAGCAGTGCGATCTTTTTATTCATATTGGTCATTCTTACGCTTCACAGGGGAGAGGGAAGGTGCTTACAAGTACTTTCTGCATAACAAAGGCTGCATCCTCCGCATCCACACTGCCGTTTTGGTTGATGTCGATATATGCTGTATCATCGGCAGGTGCGGGGAAAGTGCTTACAAGCGCTTTCTGGAGTATGTTTGCGGCATCGTCGGCAAGGACCTTGCCGTCAAGGTTATAATCACCGTAAAGCGGTTTTTCTGTTGGCTCAAGCTCAACATCTATGGTTATATCGTCATTTGTTACCTCAAAGTTGTCCGCTGCCGTAAAATAGCCGTCAAGCTCCGCAGTATACAGATAATTGCCCGGTAAAAGCGAATAGCCGCCCCAGGGGTTTTCCGCGATCTCTTCGCCCGTGCCCGCATTGGCAACAGTGACTTTTGCGCTCGGAGTTGTGTTTATGGTTACGGTATAGCCGTAGAATTCGCGGTAGTCGTCATAGTAGTGGAAAACTATCTCGTCGCCTGCCTGTACCTTGTAATCACGCAGCGCAACGGAGGGTGACTCGCCGTTTACGGTATATATCCAGCCGCTTTTGTCGCCGTTTGTAAATTCGCCTACGGTCTCGCCGCCTGCTGTTTTAACTGCGGAGATATAGCCGTACTGTTCATTGTAAACGATCTCGCCGCCAATGGATTTTATAAGCTCTGTTACATATTTTTCGGCTGTGCCGCCGTCTTCGGGTGTGAATTCGCTGCCTGCCCAGAGAGTGTATGCGCTGTGTGCGCCCGCTTCGTGTACGTTATCGCCGTATATCTTTGCGGTAACTACATCCGTTTTTTTCTCCAATACCGCATTTATGACAGCATCGTCATCAACTATCTCAAAGCTGCCCTCGAGAGTTTTGTAGCCGAGTTTTTTTACGGTATATGTATACTTGCCTTTCGGGAGGGAATAACCCCAGCCATAGTCAATTATTTCATTGCCCGTGCCGTCAAATATCTTAACTTCCGCATCATCGGGGGTCACGCTGATTTTTGCGCCGTAGCCGTAGATGTCGCGGTAATCGTCAATATAATATACCTCGACCGCATCGTTGTCCGCAAGCTGGTAATCGGCAAGACCCACAGAGGGAGCAGTGCCGTTTACATTGTACATCCAGCCGCCGTAGCCGACATTGCTCTTGCCCGGAAGAGTGATGCCCTTATCGGAAGTGATGGAGTAAAGGTAGTTTGAGTCGTCATAGTAAACATAGCTTAAACCGCCTTTTTCAAGTGCGTTAAAAAGTGCGTCTTTTGCCGTCATACCGTTGGTAAAATCGCAGTCTGTTTCAAGCCATGTCTCGTATGCCGTGTGCTGTTTGGGCTCGTGATCGCTGTCGCCCGTTATCTTTACGCTTACCGCCGCAAATACGCTTGTTGACATCATAAAGGCCGTTATAACGCCCAAAGTGCCCGCAAGCAGCTTTTTGTTGAATTTTTTCATCAAAATTCCTCCTTATTGTTTTTTGCATTTTAACTGCTTTGCACGCTCCCGTCCAAGCGCGCATCCGAAAACGCGGTATAAAAATATCAAAATATTTTCCGACCGCTGTTTTTATACTTTTCGCGGCAGGTCTTCTGACTTGCGGTTCGACCTCGGCGGCGCCTTCTCACAATGCAAAAACAAAGTCGGTAAGCAAATTGTTTTCGCTTCGCAATGGTATATGCCGCTTTGTAGCCGCTTACAGCAGGGACGGGGCTGTATCGGTCTTTCACCGATTTCCCTTTTCACGTTTGCCGCACCGCGAAAAACAGTATAACAAAATTTTAATGTTTTTTTGCTGAAATGTCAATAAAAAAATCGTTTTGGGGGTGCTTTTTTGTTTATGCTCGTTGTCGCGCAGCGACAACATCGCCGGAGAAAAGCAGGCTTTTCTCCGGAAATGCAGTCACACTGCGCGCCGCCTGCGGCGTCACTTGGTGCCTGTAAGGAAGAAAAAACAAGTTTTTTCTCCTCGGCGAAAACGCGGTTTCCGCCTGCGGATTAAAGTCTGCGACACTTTGAGTTACTTTAAAAAAGAAAAGACGTTGCATTAGTCTTGCCTCCCCTTTAGCGTAAGCGGTTAGGGGAGGGGGACCGCGCGCAGCGTGGTGGAGGGGTTTATTTGCAGCAACTTTAGTGTTGTATAACGGTGAGCATCAACAATCGTAAACCCCTCAGTCAGCCTGCGGCTGCCAGCTCCCCTGATCGCTGCGCTAAAGGGGAGCCAAGACTAATTTCTTTTTATTCACACCCCTAAAACATATATACAAGAAAAATTGATCGGGAAACAGAAATAAATTTAAAAAACAATTGCTTATTATGGCAAAATTTGATATAGTTATTATATATGTAGTTTTTTACAAAACAAAAATTTTAATAAAAGCGAGGTAATAAATCATGGCAGAAAAAAAGGAACTTCTTTACGAGGGCAAGGCAAAAAAGGTATACGCAACAGACGACCCCAATCTTTGCATTTTTGAGTACAAGGATGACGCTACGGCTTTCAACGGCATCAAAAAAGGCTCATTTGAGGGCAAGGGCGAGATAAACAACCAGATGGCAAACTTTATCTTCCGTCTGCTTGAAAAAAAGGGCATCAAGACACATATGGTAGAGGAACTTTCAAAGCGCGAAACGCTTGTTAAGAAAGTTGACATCATCCCCCTTGAAGTTATTGTAAGAAATATCGCAGCAGGCAGCTTTTCAAAGCGTTACGGCGTTGAGGAGGGCACACCTTTCAAGGAACCTACACTTGAATTCAGCTACAAAAACGACGAACTCGGCGACCCCCTTATCAACGACTACCACGCACTTGCGCTTGGCATTGCAACAAGAGAAGATATAAAAACTATCGCAAATATCGCATTTTCCGTTAACGATGCGCTTAAAGAGATATTCAAAAACATCGGTATCAAGCTTGTTGACTTCAAGATAGAAGTGGGCAGAACGGCAGAGGGCGAAATTGTGCTTGCAGACGAAATAAGCCCCGATACCTGCCGCCTTTGGGATGCGGAAACAAACAAAAAGCTCGATAAAGATCAATTCCGCCGCGATCTCGGCGAATTTGCGGAGGTTTACCACGAAGTTTGGGCAAGGTTGAATGATTATTATAAGAAATAATCTGCTTATTCTGATTTTCAAAGGGTGATTTGATGAAATTCAAAAAACTTTTGCTTACATTGCTTATCAGCACTTTATTTTCCGTCTCGGTCTATGCCGAAGAGACTCCTGTCGGTATGCCCGACAACGAGCCGAAATATGTCTTCAAAACCCTCGAACGCCGTCCTGTCGGTGACAAAGGACATTATTATGTCAAATACTTGAGATATACCAAAGACAATGCCGAGTGCGGACAAGGATATATTGTCGAAGACGGAAGCGGCAAAGACCTGTATACACTGATATGCACTCCGGGCGAGGGTAATTCGTTGTGGGTGATAAATGACAAAGCCGAGATTTACGGCATACGCTATGACGGCGATATAAACCACAATTACGACGACGCTTACGCTTTTATGAATGATGACCTCAAAACATTCGGAGATATCAACTGCGAATTTTCGAGCAATTATCCCACTTGTGTAGATTTCGGGGATTTTTGCCTGCCTTTGGCAACTTCAAAAGACCCGATGAAAGACGGTGTATTCTATGACCCCGACGGAAACATTATCAATGATATAGGCGCATATCTCAAAGAACACGGTAAAAAGCTGTCCGACGGCAAATATTACAACAAAAGAGCCAACAACAGAGGCGCACGCGATATACGCACTTTGGGCGAGACCCCAAACCCGAAAGATTTTGTCTTTTCAGAGCGTAATTACCGCGCCGTAGTCGGCAGCGGCACGGGCGAAACATGGGTGGAAGACAAAGACGGCACAGACCTTACCGACATTATAGACGGCGAGATCTCCGTCCTGCATTACGGCTGTGATGTGTATATAATAAATTATCCAAACGGCGAAACGGAACTTATGACAGCCGATTTTGAGCCGTTCGGCAGAGGTGTGTTTGACGTAAATGTGCTTGATTTTGACGGTACATACCTTATTGCCGAAAGCAAAAGCGGCGCTTCGCCCTATGATGCGGAAAGTACCGTATATTATGACTCGATGGGAGCGCCTGTTCCTGCTGACAAGATAAAGGAAATAACGGGAAAAGACCTTGAAGACGGCGTTGTTTCCGTAGATACCGAGCCTGTACTCGACCCGCGTGGGCGCACGGAGCATTACACGAAATTTATCCCCGAAGAACAGAGATTTATTTTTAATGAAAAGCAGTACCCGCGCAGAAAAATAGACGGTTCGGAGCTTTATATAGCAGGCGACCGCAAGGATAAAGATGTCGGTGAGTGGCTTGAAAAAGAGGACGGCACGGACGTTTCTCTTGCAACTGCGGCAATAGACTGTGTATGCGGTGAGCATAATGTTTTCCGCGTGCTGACAGAGGTTGACGGCGAATATTTCTACAGCGGCTATCAAGACGGTATAGTCTGGTTCGGGCGCAGGGGAAAATACTTCTACTGCCTACACTGCGGTGATGTGCATATTCTTGCAAGCAGTACGGAGGATGTTTCGCCTTTTGATACGGAACACGTTTCGTATTTTATGACCGATGATACCGATAAAAAAATAGACGATATAAACGCATATTTAGCCAAACAGGGATTAAAACTCACGGACTTTACCGCAGTTTCCGAAACAGAAACGCATGATGCGCCCATAACGGGCGAAAATCCCGCGCTGAACAAGGAAGAAAGCACCAATAACAATTCTCTTGAAGTATTCTCTCCGCCCGAGCATATTTTCACCAAACCCCAACTTATAGGCATGGGCGCATGTGGTGTGATTCTGGCGGGAGTGTTTGTAAAAAACGTGATCAAGGAAATAAAAAAAGGGTTAAAATAATCTTATGATGAAGTACAGAATAATGTTACTTACATTATTATTAATTTCCCTGCTTAACGTATCGGCATATGCCGGGACAGACAAACGCGGTGCGCATGATCTTGTAGTTCAATACAGCGGCAGTGATGAAAATATACAAAGGTACAAGAGGGAAGCTGTGGGAGACCGCAATATTTACCTTGTAGGCGATGGCGGAAAAGGCTCGGAAGGCAAATGGCTTGAGGACGAGGACGGAAATGATATTTTCGGCGGATATGAGAATATGTGGGTGATGGATGCCGAAAGCGGACTCTTCGGCGCAGATCTGAGCCATACATACGCTGTTGTGCATTGTGATGAAAATAACAATTGCAATATTATATTGAACAACTGCAATTATCCTTTCTGCATAAAATTTCGTGACCGTGCCGTTATTGCCGTTGCAAACTCCTATAGCGCCGTTCAGGATCCGAGAAATACCGATGATTTTTCGTATTTCAACAGCGTCGGGGGTTCGATAAACCTTTACGAATATCTTTCCGTGTTTAATATCGACCCGACAGAGGGTGTTTTTTACGATGCTTTCATTACACAGGAATATATACCATTTGCGGAAGAACGGAAAATAGAACCTGTGAAATTGTTTCTCGCAGTGCTTGCTGTTTTTGCGGCGATCGCCGTTTACGGGGTCTCGGTTTTGCTGATTTTCGGAGAAAAGAACAAAAAAGCGGAGTAATAATACACAGTATGTCACTTGCAAAGGAGCGATAATATGGACAGATTTGAAATAATTTACCGCGAAAACACTCCTATGGGGAAAATGCAGATAAAAATACTTGTGGATAAGGAAACGGGCGTTAATTACCTGTTCACTTCCGACGACTGCGGTGCAGGCATAACACCGCTTCTGGACAGTGACGGCAGACCCGTGATAACAAAATGAGTTTTTTGGAGTGGTAAGATATGAAACTGAAAAAGTCGATATTTGCTCTGCTGCTAATATCTGTGTTTTCGGCAAATATTTATGTGGAAACGGCGCAGGGCGGGACAGATGCTGTTATAAGAGATTTCAGGGAGCAGCATTATCCTGCCGATAAGGTCGAGGGGCATTTTTTCAATCTTGTTGAATTTGAGAATTTTGAGTTTATTGCGGTCACGGACTATTATAAAAATTTTCTTGATGATACGACAAAAGCCGACAGCAACGAATATTTTGAGTTAAACGGCAGCAAAATACCCGACATTTACGTTTATATCACAGACCACGGTGTGGAACCGTCCGAGGGGAAATATCATAATTACACGGCGCAGAGGGATATGCCGTTTGAGCCTATACCGCCCGTGACAGGTGCTATGGATCTGTTTCCCGATATTGAAGGCGTTTCGCAACCGCAGCCGCGTTACCGCGTGGGCGAAAGCAATCACTATCTTGTCGGCAGTAATGTTCCCGAAACGGGTATCGGAATGTTCGTCGAGGACGAGGACGGCACCGACAGGCTCGGGGCAGTGCCGTCATATATAGGCGGCTCGGGTCAAGCGGTATGGGTGACCTGCGAATATCCCGAAATGTATGTTGTTCATTACGAGTTCCAACATCCCGCGGGACAGCTTTATGAAGAATACAATGGCGGTTTTGTCAAAGTCGGCAACGGAGAGACTTACGGTGGAAAACAGCCCGTACTGCTCGGAAGTACTCGCTCCGAAGATATTGAAACAAAAATAATAGATAAAGTGTCAAAGATCAATCTGAAGCATGCCGCCTTTGCGGCTGTAATTGCGGTGATCATAGGGCTTTGGCTGAAAAAGAAAATGCAGGATTGAAAAGAATCTTTGGGAGTGGTTCGATATGAAATTTATAAAAATCATAATGCCCTGTTTGGTTGCGTATTTTATATTTTCGATACCCGTTTTTGCGGCGGATAAAAAGGGCGTAGCCGATGAATTTGCAAATGCGGAATATTTGAATAAATACGACCGTACAGAAGTGGGTAAACGCGGACATTATCTTGCACATTATTCTTGCGGCGGTCAAATCCCGCATTCCGGCTTTGTTGTTGAAGATATTGAGGGAAACGATCTTTTTGTATTGAAAAATGATGCAACGCAGTCGAATTCTATTGAGATACTCGACAATGAAAACGAGATTTATTGCATAAAATACAACACAGACCTAAACCATAATTTTGATGATTACTCTGTTTTTATGAACGGAAGTTTCAAAATTTTCGGCAATGCGTCAAATACATCGGGATTAAAACCTTATTGTATAAAGTTTAATACTTTTTGTATACCTGCTATTTCCGAAGGTTTGCCGGGGCTTAACGGCAAAACGATATTTTATAGTATCGATGGCAATAAAATTGAAAATATAGAGCAGTACCTTAAAGACAGAAAAGTCAAACCATCCGACGGCACTTACCAAACCGAGCTTTCGGCAAGCGAAAAAAGCGCAGGTATGTCAAGTACAAGAGTTTTCGGAGAAACAGGTGCTGACAGGTTAAAAGCCGAAAATGCCGCACGTAATGTTCAAACAACGGTGCAAATGTTTTCTCCTTCGCAGATAATAATATTTATTTTTGGGATTTTTTTGTGTTTGATACTTTTATTAAGAATAGG
>JAGAHK010000096.1 GCA_017627115.1 Bacillota bacterium
AAAGGTCTTTATCGAGCTTGTTTACGGGAAAAGAAAGCTTTTCTATGCCCGCGCGCCTTGCCACAAGGTTTCCGAGACGTTTATTGAGCAGCCCGACAAAGAAAGTCTCCATAGTCTGCTCTCCGAGTGCGTTTTTTCTGCCTTCAAGTATGTCATACACCTGATTGAGAGCATACTCATTCATAAGATCAAGCGAGATCGCCAAATTTTTCTTAAACGGCATCTTTGCCGAAAGCTGAAAAATCGGCGGTCCCGAAAGACCATAATCGGTAAAAAGCACCTCGCCGTATTCGCTTGAAACAACAGTATCTTTTTGTATAAGCGTTGCAAGACCCTCTATTTTTATGCCCGAAAGACCTTTTATTGCCGCTGTTTCCGTTTTGACCTGTACAAGTGCAGGCGAAAGCGGCGTTATTGTATGACCGAGTTTTTTTAGTATCTCAAATCCGCTGCCGTCCGAGCCGAGCGCAGGGTCGGCACAGCCGCCTGCCGCAAGAATGATGCGGTCTGCTCTCATCCTCTCGCCGTTTTCAAAAACCGCACGCAAGGCGCCTTTTTTCACGCTTATCTCAACAACTTTTTTCTGTGTTACAAACTCTATGCCAAGACCCTCGCAGTGCATTCTCAACGCATCAAGCACGGCTGAAGCCTGCAAAGAATAGGGATAGAGTTTTCCCTCCTGCTCCTCGCGCGGAAAAACACCGATCGAATTAAAAAAGTTTACCGTGTCATCCACGGTAAACTCCTTTAAAGCGTTATTCACAAACGAGGGGTCATTCCCGTAATAATTCGCGGGAGAGGTATTGATATTTGAAAAATTGCAGCGGCCGTTGCCCGTAGCAAGTATCTTTTTACCCACACGGTCAAGCCTTTCTATAACAATGACCCGTGTATCGGGAGACTGTCTTTTTGCGGCAGAAGCCGCCATAAGCCCCGATGCACCGCCGCCAATCACCATTATAACCACTTTAAAACCTCCGTTTATTCATCCTCGTCATCATAATAGTAGTCGTCTTCATCCTCATCATCATCATACTCATAATCATCATCATAATCATAGTCATCATCTTCATCATAACTGTAATCATAATCATCTTCATTATCATCATAATAGCTGTCATCTTCACTGTCATTGATAACCTGCGGCTGAGCATTTTCAAACTCGCTTGTAACAGCCTTGCCGCCCTTTTCAAGCGGTTCGTTTACACCAACTACCACAACAATATCATATTCGCCTGTTTTTGACGGATCGACAACTACATCGGCGCCGTTGTAGAGGAATTTGACAAGGTCAAGTCCGATACCCTCACGGGAAGTATAGATAACGGATCTTTCGGGTTTGCCCTCGTTATATGTACCGACATGGGCAACACTGATATCCTTTGCATTAAGACGTGCCATGACCTCACGCGCCATACCGTCCGTATATCCGCCGTTGAGTATCTCTATGCTCTTGTCATTGCTCTTTTCAAGGCCTTCCTCCGCCTTTTCCAGCTCTATTTCTTCCTTGACTTCATCAAGCGGCTTTTTGAATACATCATATATCATCTGCTCCGCACCTGCTTCGTCAAGCACATATTCACCGTAAACATCGTTTGACATCCACGGGAGAGTATAGGTTTCGATATTGTTGATATCAAGGTTTTTGAATACGGACGCATAGCGCACCATATCGCTTATTTTGGCATCAGTAGTGACATATGTTTTAAAAATTGACATATATTCGGTAAGATTGCCCAGGATCTTATCCTTTGTCATGGTCTGTTCCATAAAAGCCTTTACAAAAGCCTGCTGAACTTTAAGACGGTCTATATCGCCGTTTGCATAGCCTCCGCCGTAATTGTCCTTCCTGAAACGCACAAGCATTTGCGCCTTTGCGCCGTCAAGCAGCTGCGGACCCTGTTTTAGATGGATATATAGGTTCTGTGTCGGGTCTTCATAATCCATATCCATAGGTACATCAAACTGTATGCCGCCCACAGAATCCACTATCTCGTTAAAGCCGTCAAAATTGACTTTTACATAATAATCGGGCTTTACATCAAACATATCGTCTATTTGCTTTAACAAAAGCTCAAAACCGTGGTTTTCACCGCCGTAATGATGTATCTCATTCATCTTCATCATGTTTCTGCCCGGTTCCGGAAACTCCGAACGCATGATGCGGTAGCTCTCGTCACTGACCTCGACCATGATATCACGCGGTATCGACACCAGCGTAAGCTTTTTGTTGACATTATCATAATTTGCAAGCACCATAGAGTCTGTACGCGGATACATATATGCGCCCGAATCGTCGTCATACTCCTTATCCACGGTAACAAGCAAGGCTATAGTTCTGTCGGGCACCTCGCCTACGGCTATATCCTTGGTCATATTTAAGATGTCCTTATTGGGGTCAAAATCCTGTATCCAGTCGCTGCCCGAATCAATGGATTTGTTATATTTCCATACCATAGCGCCAACAAGGAAGCAGGCATAAAGCACCATACAGGCAGCCGCAAAAGAAATGAGCCGTCTTAAAAAACCTTTTTTCTGCTTTTTAGGTCTGTATTCGCTGTCGTCATTTGCCTGAACGACTGCTACGGGCACTTGTTTGCCCTTTGGCGCGGACTTTTTGCGCTTGCTTTTTATCTTTATATTATCATTGGGCACGCTTTCAAGAAAACGCTCCGCTTCCATATGCGCCTCGGTCTGCGTTTCGGGCTTTTTGACCTTGTTCGCCTTTTTGACCTTGCGGCGCTGCTTGGCTTCACGCCTTGCGCGGCGGCTTTCCTGCACACTTTCCTCGAGATCCTGATCATACATCGAAAAATCCGAAGTTTCTTCGTATTCGTAAAAATCATTCTCGTATTTATCGTTTTTGCTCATATAAAGCTCCTCCGATTAATTGACCGATTCCTCATAATAGTCATAATCGGCCTCGGGCTCAGGTTCGGGCTCGGGCTCGTCATAGCTTTCTTCGGGTTCGGAGTAATCGTTATTATCGTCGGTATCTTCGACGTATACTTCCTCATCTTCTTCATCGGACACTTTTTCGTCTTCAACGGCATCGTCATAATTGTCGGTATTATTGGAAGTATTGGAAGTATTGGAAGTATTGGAAGTATCGTTGTCCTCATCCTCATCGTAATTGGTATCTTCGGTATCTGCAATATCTTCGTCTTCTTCGCTGTAGTCCTCTTCCTCGTTATCCTCGTCCTCATCGTCAAAGTCATAATCGGTGTAATCATAACTCTGCGTACTCGTCGGTGACTGCTGTGAATAGTCGCTGCCATCGCCTGTAATAAGGCTCAATGTGAACGGTATCTCACCGATATTCGCGCTTGAAGAGGACTGTACGGAAGACCTTGCAAGAGGTTCGTCAATACCTATAACTATAAGGATATCACAGTTGTTTGCAGTCGTTTGTGCTTCATCGACAATAACATTTGCCGTCTTGTCAAAGCACGCAGGCAGGTCAAGACCAATGCCTTCCCTCGATACAAATATCTGCGTTTCCGACTTTTTCTCACCCTCATATGTGCCTATTTCGGCAACGGGGATGCCTTTTTCGTTAAGTCTGTTCTGTATTTCGCTTGCCATACCGTTTGTATAGCCGCCGTTAAGTATCTTTATCGTCTTATCGGCGCTGCTCTCCACATCGGAATTTGCGGTATTCTGTGCAAGCTCTGCCGTTATTTCGTTTAGCGGACGCTTGAATATATTGTATACCATAGCCGCCGCTTCGCTGTCATTTACCTTATAGCCCGAAATGCCGTACATATAGGCAGGCTGACCCGGGAGAGTCTCGGTGATGACATTGTTCATATCAATGCTTTTAAGCACCGTGGCATAACGCGCCATATCGTTTACGGTCGCATCCGTCTTTACATATTTGTTGAAAGCGTTGAGATAAGAGAATATATTTTTGAACACAGTGTCGCTTTTTGAGGCTTTAGCCATAAGTGCCTTTACAAAGGCCTGCTGAACAGCGATACGCTCGATATCACCGCCCGAGTAGCCGTTGCCGTAGTTGTCCTTGCGGTAGCGCACAAACTGCTGCGCCTTGTCGCCGTCAAGCACCTGCAAACCTTTTTTGATGTCGATATGCAGGTTCTGGTAGGGATCATCATATTTCATATCAATAGGCACATCAAATTCAACGCCGCCTATCGAGTCCACAATATAATTGAAGCCGTCAAAATTCACGCAAACGTAATAATCGGGCTTAACACCGAACATACGCTCAATTTCGGTCTCAAGGTATTCGATGCCGTGATCTTTGCCGCCGTAATGATAGATAGCATTTATCTTCATCTGCTTTTTGCCGGGCTCGGGAAACTCGGAGCGCATCTTGGCAAACATTTCATCCGACACTTCAACAATGGTATCACGAGGTATGCTCATAAGCGAAAGGCGCTTGTTCACATTATCGTAATTTGCAAGCACGAGAGAGTCGGTACGCGGATACTGATATTCACCCGTTTCATCCGAATACTCCTTGTCAATGACCATCATAAGCACCGTTGTACGGTCGGGCACCTTGCCGACCACTACCTCACCTGTTTTTTCGGCAACGGTCTTGATAACATTGCCCGGGGTGGGAGGTGTTGACGGGTCGCCGCCCTCACTGTAATTAATAATGATGAACGCCACAAGCAGTACGGCATAAATGCCGAGTATTGATGCAAGAATAGTAAAAAACTTTCTTTTGAGCGACATCGGTTTTTTCTTTTTCTTCATATCTTTATTGTCACTGTTTTCGTTCGGTGCGGCAGTCTCCGCATTTTTTGTCACGACAGCGGCCGCACTGCCCTGCCCGTCCGTATCGCCGCCGTTTTCTTTGAGCTCATCAGCTTCATTGGTATCTTCGGTATATTCGTCAAAATCACCGTCCGGATCATCTTCTGTATCTTCGTCGGGGAATTCTTCGTTTTCGTCAATATCTTCATCAAAGTCATCATTGTACTTATCCGAAAAACTTTCTTTCTGTTCGGTCTCGGCATTTTCAAAGCTGCGTTTGGGACGCCCGCTTTTTATTTTTATCGTTTCTTCTTCCATATCCGCCGCATATGTATCGGCAAAACTTGCTTTTTTGCCCGATTTTTTTCTCATACGGCGTTTATTTGCCATCTCTTCGAGGTCGGCATCATATATGGAAAAATCATCGTTATCGTCGTATTCTTTACCCATTGAAAGTCCTCCGAAAATTACTTGTTAGGCTTGAAACTGCTCTTTAAAGATACTATACGGTCAAACACGGGTGCTTCCTGTGTGTGATGTTTGCTGTCGGCAATGAAATAGCCGTTTCTGATGAATTGGAAACGCTCGCCCTTTGCTGCTTTTGCAAGCTGCGGCTCGATATAAGCCTGCTTGACTTCAATAGAATTGGGGTTGAGTACAAGCTCGCCCTCCTCATTCGGCAGAACAAGGCTCTCGTATAAGTTTACAGTTGCGGGCACAGCCGTTTTGCTGTCTACCCAATGTATAGTACCTTTTACCTTGCGTTCGGTAAAGTTCAGACCGCTGCGTGTTGTGGGGTCGTAAGTTGCGTGTACGGCGGTAACATTGCCGTCCGCATCCTTATCACAGCCCGTACAGGTCACGAAATATGCGCCTTTAAGTCTGACTTCCATACCCGGTGTAAGGCGGAAATACTTTTTCGGAGGTATTTCCTCAAAATCGCTTTTCTCTATCCAGAGTTCCTTTGAAAAAGTAACTTTTCTCTTGCCAAGGGCTTCGTTTTCGGGATGATTTTCAACTTCAAGCTCCTCGGTCATATCCTCGGGGTAATTGTCGATTATAAGCTTAACGGGGTCAAGCACAGCCATAACAACATTTGTTTTGGGCTTCAGATCCTCACGTATGCAGTATTCAAGCTGTGCGGTATCTACCATAGAATTTGCCTTTGAAACGCCTATCATATCGCAGAAAGCACGGATGCTCTCGGGTGTGTAGCCCCTGCGGCGTATGCCCGAAAGAGTGATAAGGCGAGGATCGTCCCAGCCGTCTACCTGATTTGTTTCAACAAGGTTTCTCAAAAAGCGCTTACCCATGATAGTGTTGGTAAGATTGAGTTTTGCAAACTCTATCTGACGGGGCTTTACTTCAAAATCAAGCTCGTTTACCACCCAGTCGTAAAGCGGACGGTGGTCCTCAAACTCCATTGTACATATAGAATGTGTAATGCCCTCTATAGCATCCTCAACGGGGTGCGCATAGTCGTACATCGGATATATGCACCATTTATCGCCCGTTGCATGATGTGTCATATGCGCTATTCTGTAAATAACGGGGTCGCGCATATTGATATTCGGCGATGCCATATCTATTTTGGCGCGGAGAGTTTTTTCGCCGTCGGCAAACTCACCGTTTTTCATACGTTCAAATAAGTCAAGGTTTTCTTCTACACTTCTGTTGCGGTAAGGGCTTTCCTTGCCGGGTGTGCGCAGATCGCCGCGGGCTTCCCTTACCTCGTCCGCCGTCATATCACACACAAAAGCCTTGCCTTTTTTGATAAGCTCAACGGCGTACTCGTACATTTTATCAAAATAGGAAGAAGCAAAGTAAAGTCTGTCCTCCCAGTCAAAACCAAGCCATTTTATATCGTTTTTGATGGACTCGACAAATTCCGTATCCTCTTTTGCGGGATTGGTATCGTCAAAGCGCAGGTTGCACTTGCCGCCGTATTCTTTTGCAAGCCCGAAATTAAGGCAGATGCTTTTTGCATGGCCGATATGCAGATAGCCGTTCGGCTCGGGCGGAAAACGTGTCATAATATCCTGCGTATGTCCTTTAAGATCTTCATTGATAAAATTGTTGATAAAACTTCCCGTTGCTTTTACTCCGTTAAGTTCCGTATTGTTGTCCATAGTGTTCCTCCGTGTTGTTTTATATAGAATAATTTTGATCTGTGGAAACGCTGATTAAATTCAAAAAAACAAAAATAATTTTAGCCGATGGCGGCGCATTTGTAGGCGACCATGCTAATGTGAAGCTATCGCCGATACGCGCGACAAGCGCGTAGAGGCTCAACGACACAGGTTGGACGGCTTA
>JAGAHK010000097.1 GCA_017627115.1 Bacillota bacterium
CATAAAACAACGGTTATAATTGTCTTGATATGCAGATAATTTGATTTTAAAGGAGGACTCCGATGAAAAAGGTGTTAGGTATGCTTGCTGCTGCCTTGATAATGGGAAATGTGCTGTCTGTTTACGGTGCCGATACCGTCACTGACAATGTTCCTTCGGGTGCGGCTGTGAGCATTGCCGTTGATGATGCTTCAAACAAGGGTAATATAACTTACGCAAGCGGTGTTACACCGCAGATGTGCAGCTCTTCTTATTGGAGAGATAAACTCGGAAAGGATGCCGACAGAGTGCTTATGTCTGTTGCCGAGATAGATGAGCTTAACGCAAAAATGCTTGCAAAGCCCGAAACAAATATGCACGATCTTGAAAATATGCCCGGGACCTACGAAACTTACCCCGTTGAAAGGTCCGTTCCCGAGGGTACGTTTTTTGTAGACGGCAGGCAGATAGACAATAATGAATATTTCGGCAGGATGATAAAGGCAATGAAAGAAACGGGTTATTCGGGCAAAATGCAGACCCAATATGCCGTCATTACAAAGCGCGCCGATATGAAAGAGTGGCCTACCGATGATATTGTGGGCTATTCCGCAAATGATACTGATGATGAACTTCAGGGAACATCAATGAATGTGAATGAGCCTTTTGTTATCTATCAGAAATGCGAGATAGACGGCAAAATGTATTACAATGGCTATTCCACAAACTGCACGGGCTGGATACCTGCCGACTGTGCTGCCGTATGCTCCTCAAAGCAGGAGTGGCTCGAGGCGTGGAAGGTAGATACCGCCGCAAAGGATTTTATAGTTATCACGCAGGACAGGATAACGCTTGAACCCTCAATGTATGTTCCCGAGATCTCGGAAGTAAAGCTTATGCTCGGCACTATCCTCAAACTTGTGCCCGAGGATGATATGCCGCAGACCGTAGCCGAAAGAGGTACGTGGAATAATTATGTCGTTTATCTGCCGACAAGGGATGCGGACGGAAAGTATGTCAGGCAGTATGCCCTTATTTCGCAGCATTATGATATAAGTACGGGCTTTTTGCCGCTTACGCAGGGCAATGTGCTCGATACGGCATTCAACTGCCTTGGCAGCCGCTACGGCTGGGGCGGTATGCTCGATTCTATGGACTGTTCAATGTATACAAGGCAGATATACCGCTGCTTTGGGCTTGAAATACCCAGAAATACAACATGGCAGACACAGATACCCGACCATGTGACCGATATAAGCCAAATGACGGATGCCGAAAAGCTTGCCTATTTCGAGACTATTCCCGTCGGCTCCCTGCTTATGTTCAGGGGTCATATAACCGTATATATCGGCAGCGAAAACGGCAAAGCCTATGTTATAAGCGACACGGGCAGTCTTTCGGACAGCACGGGGGAATTGAAAGTCATAGGTCAGATGAGCGTTATTGTAAATCCGCTTGATGTAAGGCGCGGAAACGGCACAACATGGCTTAAAAATATGATATATGCCGTTACTTTCGGTCAGAGTGAAACAAAAGACGCTTTCCTTTACGGCGATGCGGACGGCGATGGTGTCCTCACCGCTTCCGATGTTACCGAGATAATGCAAAAGGCACTTGTCGGTACCTACGAACTGCCTTTGCAGAAAAAAACGGACAAATGGCTGAAATATACAGATGTGGACGGAGATACAAAAATAACCGCGGCAGATGCGGTGGAGGTTATGCAAAAAGTACTTGTCGGCACATATAAAATGCCCGTTGAGATTTCTGCGGAATACGAATCTCATTGAAAAATTGATAAATTGATAAAATATATGGCTGCCGACTTTATCGGCAGCCTGTTTTTTGCAAATAAAAAACACCCGTTTAGGCTTTAACGGGCGCTTTTTATTTATAAGGAATGACATGTCTTTGGTAGGCGGGAATGTTCCCTTAAAAAATTGCGTATGTTTTCAAAATTTCTTCTTATCTGTTGTTAATACTATTATACCACATATTATATAAAAATCAAGTGTTTTTATAAAAAATATTTCACAAATATTTCAGTAATATTTCGTGCATGATACATTAATGTAATCTGACAGTAAAAAAACTGTTGGGGTTTTTGGGGATTTTTGTTTTTTTGATATAATCAGCGTTTCCCTAATTTTCGGTTTTTCCCACAACTTTTTTCCATACGCCCATTTTATAGAGTACCCACAGTATAAATGCGGATATGGCATTGCTGACAACTACGGAATACCATACGCTGCGTTCTTCCATATGGAAGAAAGTTTTAAAAATAAAAAGTGTTGCGAAGCGGAATACCCACAGCCTTGCCGCATCGTTGACCATGGTATAGAGCGTATTGCCCGTGCCCTGCAAAAGCCCTGTGGTGGTGTTGTGTATGCC
>JAGAHK010000015.1 GCA_017627115.1 Bacillota bacterium
ATTGAAAACATCGGGATGTGCTTTCTCTATCTCGTCAAACAAAACAACCGAATACGGTTTGCGGCGTATTTTTTCCGCAAGCTGTCCGCCTTCTTCAAAGCCGACATAGCCCGGAGGCGAACCGATAAAGCGCGAAACGCTGTGTTTTTCCATAAACTCGCTCATATCAACGCGAACCATGGCATCTTCCGTGCCGAAAAGTACCTGTGTAAGCGCTTTTGAAAGTTCTGTCTTACCGACACCCGTAGGACCGAGAAAGAGGAAAGAACCGATCGGTCTGTTAGGGCTTTTCAGTCCTACCCTGCCGCGTCTTACCGCTCTGGATACCGCACTTACAGCCTCATCCTGACCTATAACACGCTTATGCAGCTCGGCTTCCATATTTTTAAGACGTTTCATCTCATCTGTTCTTATCTGTTTAACGGGTATGCCCGTATGCACTGCTATAACTGCGGCAACATTTTCCTCTGTCACCTTTATATTGGGCAGACGGTTATCTCCATCGCTCTCATCAAGCTTTTTTTCGAGCCTGTCTATCTTTGCTCTTGCACGTTTGACCTTACCGAAGCTTCCATCTATAATAAGCTGCTCTATCTCGGCATTCAGCTCGTCTATCTTATGTTTTGTGTTTTCGTCTGCTGTCTGCCTGTTTGCGTATTTTATACCGACCATAGCGGCAGCTTCATCAAGAACATCAATTGCCTTATCGGGCAGGAACCTGTCTGTCAGATACCTGTCGGACATATTCACCGCAGCAACTACCGCTTCATCTGTAATAGTCAGCCTGTGATGCTGCTCATAACGGCTTTTCAGCTGTCTTAACATCTCAACGGCTGTCGGGATATCGGGTTCTTCTATCTCTACAGGCTGAAAACGGCGTTCAAATGCTGCATCCTTTTCAACAAATTTGCGGTATTCCTTTATCGTAGTCGCACCTATTATCTGTATCTCATTGCGGGAGAGCGCAGGTTTAAGTATATTTGAAGCATTGATGGAACCCTCTGCTCCGCCTGCCGTAAGTACGGAATGTATCTCATCGATAAACAGGATGACATCCGGGCGTTCTTTAAGTTCTTCAAGCAGGTTTTTCATACGCTCCTCAAATTCGCCCCTGTATTTTGTGCCTGCCACCATTGCGGGAATATCTATGGAAAGTATCTCCTTGTGTTTTAATACCTCGGGGGCATCACCGTCTGCTATACGCTGTGCAAGACCCTCCGCTATGGCAGTTTTGCCGACACCCGGATCACCTATAAGGCAGGGATTGTTCTTTGTTCTGCGTATAAGTACGCGGATAACTATATCTATCTCGCGGTCTCTGCCTACAACGGGATCAAATCTGCCCTCTTTTGCCCACTCGTTAAGGTTTCGGCAATAGGTTTCAAGCATCGAAGGCTGCTGCGGAGGCATCATTCCATCATCGTCGTGAAACATTGGCACGGAACCGTTTTCGTCATAATCCGGTGTTGTATTCATAATAAACATAAGATCGTCTATTATCTTTTTGACATTTATATTAAGGTCGGTAAGCACTTTAAGCGCAATATTCTCCCTATCGCTTGTAAGCAGTGAATAAAGCAGATAATCAGTACTTATCTCACTCCTGCCGTTTTTTTCGCAAAGTTCGCCCGCATAATCCAGCACTCTAACCAATTTTGGTGTAAAATCTTTTTCACTTAAAAGTGCAGGCTTTCTTCTGTATTCTGTTTCGGCGCTGATATCGTTAAGAACATTAAGGTCAAAACACTGTTCTCTGAAAAGTACTTCATATGCAACAGAATCATGATCGCCGCGCAGTATGCCAAGCAAAAGATGCTCTGTACCGACATAATCAGCACCTAAAAGCTGTGCAGCCTCTATGGCTTTATTTATAGCTGTATTTGTTTTTTGGGAATATCTGAGCATTGCAACACCTCCAACAAACTTATTTTTTCGGTATAGAAAAAAAATATACCCTTTTTTATATATTTACA
>JAGAHK010000098.1 GCA_017627115.1 Bacillota bacterium
GTCTGGATAATATGAGCCCCGATTTTGATGCCATGGGTGTTTCGGGCGGTGACGGCACGATAAACCTTGTTATAAACGGCATGATGCGCAATCACCTTGACCATATACCGCTTGCGCTCATACCTTCGGGCACGGCAAATGATTTTTGCAGTTTTTTGCAGCTGCCCACGGATATAAACAAGCTTTGCCGCATGATAGGCAAGCACCATCTGACAGATACCGACCTCGGGCTTATAAATGATGAAAAATATTTTATTAACGTATGTGCAGGCGGCTTGTTTTCAAATGTTTCTCTTGAAATAGACCAGTCTTTCAAGGATATGTTCGGAAAGGTAGCCTATTATATAAAGGCTATGGAGCAGCTTTCCACCTTTAAGCCCATACCTATGCGCATAACCTGCTCAAACAAGGTATATGAGGATAATATAAACCTGTTTTTGGTGCTTAATTCTTCGGGCACGGGCGGCATTGAAAAAATATCGCCCAATGCCAGCATAAATGACGGTCTGCTGGATTTTGTCGCTTTTGCGAACACACCCTACCCCGATCTTTCAAAACTTGTTTTTGATTTTCTCACGGGCGACCATTTAAGCAGCGACAGCATAATTTATTTTAAGGATAATTATATAAAAGTTGAAAACCTTTCGCCCGACAAGCGTTTTACCACAACAGACATAGACGGCGAAAAAGGTCCCGAAATGCCTATCGAGATAAAGACCGTAAAGGGCGCTATAAAAATATTTGTTAAATAAATCAATAAAAGGAGAATATCTGAAATGGATTTTGTTAAGGAAATTGCTGAAATGCTTGCAAAAACAAACGCAGGTCTTACTGCGGAAGAAATATCGGGCATGATAGAAACACCTGCGGACACAAAAAACGGGGACTACGCTTTTCCCTGTTTTCGTCTTGCAAAAACTTTAAGAAAGGCACCTCCGCTTATTGCGCAGGATATTGCATCACAGCTTGAAAAGCCCGATTTTGTATCGGATATACAGGTAGTGAACGCCTATATCAATTTTTATGTAAATAAGACGGACACGGTAAAGTCGATAATTTCGCAGTTTGTTGAAAACGGTGCGGCAATGTTCAAAAGCAGCATCGGTTCGGAAAAAGTCATCTGCATCGACTACTCCTCTCCCAATATCGCAAAGCCTTTCCACGTTGGGCATCTGCGCTCCACTGTTATCGGCAATTCACTTAAAAACATCTACACTGCGCTTGGCTATAAAGTTGTCGGCATCAACCACCTCGGCGATTGGGGCACGCAGTTCGGCAAGCTTATTGTCGCATATAAGCTCTGGGGTGATAAAGAAGCTGTCGAGCGTGACGATATAAAAGAATTGAGCCGTATTTACGTAAAATTCCATCAGGAAGCGGAAAATAAGCCCGAACTCAATGATGAAGCACGTTCATGGCTTGTTAAGATGCAGGAGGGTGACAAGGAGGCCCTTGAACTCTGGCAGTGGTTCTGTGATATAAGCATGAAAGAGTTTAACCGCATTTACGACCGTCTCGGCATTACTTTCGACAGCTATGCAGGCGAAAGTTTCTACAACGACAAAATGCAGGCAGCTGTTGAGGAGATACGCGAAAAAGGTCTTCTTACCACAAGCGAGGGTGCGCAGATAGTCGATCTTGAGGCCTACAATATGCCTCCCTGCCTTATTTTAAGAAGTGACGGCGGCACACTCTACCCCACTCGCGATATTTCCGCAGCTATTTACCGCAAAAAAACCTATGATTTTTATAAATGCCTTTATGTGACCGCACTTGACCAGAATCTGCATTTTGCACAGTGGTTCAAAGTGCTTGAGCTTATGGGTTACAGCTGGGCTGCCGACAGCCTTGTGCATATCCCGTTTGGTCTTGTCAGCCTCGGAGACGGCAAATTGAGCACAAGACAGGGGCATGTTGTGCTTATGGAGGATATTCTCAATCAAGCTGTCGAAAAAGCCCTCCATATTATAGAAGAAAAAAATCCCGACCTTGCCGATAAGGAAAAAGTAGCGGAAGATGTCGGTATAGGTGCTGTCATCTTTGACGATATGTTCAATACACGTATCAAGAATATCGTACTTGACCTTGACAGAATGTTGAATTTTGACGGTGAAACAGGTCCCTATGTACAGTATACCCACGCAAGAGCGTGCAGTATATTAAAGCGCGCGCAGTACAATGGTGTATCTTCGGATATAGATTACAGCCTTATCTCGGACGAAGCCAGCATTGCACTTGCAAAGGCTGTCGGCGATATGGGAGCAAAGGTAAAGGAAGCGGCAGACAAGAACGAGCCCTACATCATCTCGCGCCAGCTTATCGAGATATGCAAGCAGTTCAACCGTTTCTACAACACAAACAACATCATGCAAAGCGAAGACAAACAGAAACAGGCAAGACTTGCACTTGTTGATGCGGCTGCCGCAGCCATTCGTTTCGGACTTGCGCTGCTTGGCATAAACGCACCCGAAAGTATGTAAAACATAAGGAGTATGTAATGAGCATATCAAAATTCAGAAATGTATTGCTGATAGTTATATTGTTTTTCACATCTATGATCATTCTTGGGGTTGCCTATACCATTGACAATAATTGGAAATTTGCCAAAGAGAGTGCCATACAGACAGATGCGGATATTTTGGATATATATGCCAACCAAAATGACATAGAAAACGGAAAAATATATAAAAAGGCAAGGATACTTGTTGCATACACCGTTGACGGGCATTTCTACACAAATTATGTACGTGTATACAACAAAGTCCTTTCCGTAGGACAAAAAACCAAAGTATATTTTGAAAAAGACGACCCTTATCATTTACTGACCGAACCCGACTATATCAACACACTCTACACAACAGCGGTGATCATATTTTTTGCCGCTGTTGCGCTGATTTTCTTTGAACCCAATATAGCGTAAATAA
>JAGAHK010000099.1 GCA_017627115.1 Bacillota bacterium
ACCAAAAATAATTTTGCGCATTTGCTTAACGGCTCTGTTTGCTATGTTCAGCCTGTTAGGCTTCACATTAGCATGGTCGCCTACAAATGCGCCGCCATCGGCTAAAATTATTTTTGTTTTTTGAATTTAATCAGCGTTTCCATAGTCATATGCTACAAAGCTGCCGCATTTTGCGGCGGCTTTTTTTTGCAAAAAAATGTCGCTTTTCAAGCGACCACTCCTTTTGGATAAAAGTGTATAATTATATTAACAACCAAGAAACAGACAGAATGTACTCCAAAAAATCGGAACAACGGTAAAACGGGGTAAGAAAACGGATTTTAAACTTAATTAACTTTTATCTTTAAGGAGGTAATCACTATGAAAAAGAACACAACGGAACTTGTATTTATTCTTGACAGAAGCGGCTCTATGTCGGGACTTGAAGCCGATACTGTAGGCGGCTACAACTCCATGCTTGAAAAGCAGAAAAAAAGCGGCGGCGATGTTATCGTCACAACGGTGCTTTTTGACAGCGAGGTCGAAACACTGCATGACCGCATTGACCTTAAAAAGCTTGAACCCATTACCGAAAAGGAATATTTCGTTCGCGGCTGCACAGCCTTGCTTGATGCTGTCGGCAGCACGATAAACCGCATTTCGGCATTACAGAAAGCGGATAAGGCAAATATGCCAGAAAAGACACTTTTTGTGATAACAACGGACGGTATGGAAAATTCAAGTCACGAATACAACTACAGCAAGGTGAAAAAAATGATCGAAAAAAAGAAGAAAAAAGGCTGGGAATTCCTTTTCCTCGGTGCAAATATAGATGCGGTCGAGGTTGCGGGAAGGTTTGGCATAGGCGCAAACAGAGCGGTGAAGTATAAAAGCGACAGCGCAGGCACAAAGCTGAATTACGATGTGCTTGCGAAGGCTGTATGTACTTTCCGTGAAAGCAAAGCGCCGCTTGCAGATAGCTGGAAAGAAGAAATAGAAGCAGACTGTGAGGCAAGAAGCTGAAACCGCAGAAAAGGCTGCCGCATATTGCGGCAGCCTTGTTTTGCGTGATCTTATTTCGGCAGATGGAAAAACTCCCATACCTGTTTTGCGGCAGCCTTATTCATGCCGTCGGGTTTTGCAAGTTCGTCCTCGTCAGCGTTTTTGATAGCGTTTATATCGCCGAAATAAGCCATAAGTGCCTTTCTGCGTGCATCGCCTATTCCGGGTATATCATTCAGTATACTGTGTATCTGTTTTTGTGCGCGCAGCTTGCGGTGGTATTCTATCGCAAAACGGTGCACTTCGTCCTGAATACGGGTTATCAGTTTGAAAGCCTCGCTGTGCGGCGACATTATATATTCCTTATCGTTGTATATAAGCCCCCTTGTGCGGTGGTGATCGTCCTTGACCATACCGCAGACAAGCACGTTTATGCCGAGTCTGTCAAGTGCGCCCTGTATTGCACTCATCTGACCCTTGCCGCCGTCTGCGAAGATAACATCGGGCAGCTTGTCAAAGCCCGTTTTGGTACTTTCGCCGCTGTTTTCGTTGATATATCTTGTAAAACGGCGTGTTATAACTTCATCCATCGAGGCGTAATCGTCCGCACCGATGACAGATTTTATCTTGAACTTGCGGTAATCGCTGCGTTTTGGCTTGCCCTGTTCAAAAACGACCATTGCGCCGACATTCTGAAAGCCCTGCGTGTTGGATATATCGTAGCTTTCAATGCGGTCAAGGTCAAAATCAAGCTGCAAAAGCTGCTTTATTTCTTCAAGTGCGCCGAGGGTCTGTTTATATTCGCGTTTGAGCCTGTCGCCCGTACGTTCCATAACTATTTTTGCGTTTTCACGCGCAAGGCGCACAAGATCGTGTCTTTCGCCTTTCTGCGGCACAAGTATATTTACACGCTGACCCTTGACCTGCGAGAGCCAGTCGCTTATAAGCTCGTGATCGTCTATCTCGTTTTGCAGTATTATCTCTTTTGGCACATAGGGTGTGCCGCTGTAAAACTGCTTTACAAAATCCGTCATCAGCTCCGTATCGTCGGTATCTGGCATACATTCGGGCATAAAACTCTCCCTGCCCGTTATCACGCCGCCGCGTATAAAAAACACCTGAAAAACAACGTCCTGCATATGGCGTACAAAGGCAATAACATCGCGGTTGTTGTCGTTCATATTCTCTATTATCTGCCGCTCGGACAGTTTCTTTATGGCACCTATAATATCGCGCAGCTCGGCAGCCTGCTCAAATTCAAGGTTTTCCGAAGCTTCCGCCATGCGTGCCGCAAGGTCTTTTTCTATTTCTTTTGTCTTGCCGTTTAAAATATCGAGTGCGCCGTCTACGAACTTTTGGTATTCCTCCGTGCTTATAAGCCGTGCGCAGGGTGCCTTGCACTTGCCTATATGATAGTTGAGACAGGGACGCTCCTTGTCAAGATCGCGGGGAAACACTTTTTGACAGCGGCGCAGTGGATAAAGACGGTGTATAAGCTCTATCGTCTCCTTTACCGCAAGTCCCGAGGTGTACGGACCGAAATATTTTGCTTTGTCTTTCAGATGCCTGCGCGTGGTAAAAATGCGCGGGTACATCTCGTTGACCGTCACTTTTATATAAGGATAGGTCTTATCGTCTTTCAGAAGTATATTGTAGCGCGGGTCGTGTTCTTTGATAAGGTTGTTTTCAAGAATAAGCGCCTCAACTTCGTTGCCCGTGACTATATACTCAAAAGAAGCTATATTTTCGACCATTTTCAGCACTTTCACCGAATGCTGTTTGTTTTTTTGAAAATACTGCCTTACACGGTTTTTCAGTATTTTTGCCTTGCCGACATATATTATCTCGTCATCCTCGTTTTTCATAAGGTAAACACCGGGTTTGTCGGGCAGTTTTTTTAATTCCTCGGTCAGATTGAATGTATTTTTGAAGTGGTTTTCCATAAGTCGGCTCAAAACTCCGTTCCTGTTTTCTGATTTTTTAACGATTCTTTTTCGGTAATAATTATACAACATATTGCCGCCGCATACAAGAAAAAAACTTTTTTGTGTTTATATATTTTTTGAGTGGGGGAAATTATTGTTTATGGCGGCATCGCTGCGCTCGCCTGTCTGGCGAAAAGCAGGCTTTTCGCCAAATTTGCAGTCTTGTCTGCGCGCCGCCTGCGGCGTCACTTGCAAGCCTGTAAAGAATGTGCGCTTTGCGCACTCCTCGCACGGGCAAAGCCCGCACTGCGGATTTTAGCCTGCGGCGCTTTGAGTTACTTTAGAAAAGTTAATGTGTTGCATTAGCCGAGGGAGCAAAGCGACC
>JAGAHK010000100.1 GCA_017627115.1 Bacillota bacterium
GAAATACTCACCATAGAGCAGCTGCTTGCAAAAAACACCGAACTTTGGCTTAAAATACCCGCCGACAGCGATGTCGAAATAGACGATATATGCGCTTTGACAGATATGAGCAGCGGTTTATCACCCGTTATCATTTACGAGGAAAAGACAAAAAAACTGCTTCGTCTTAACGATGCACACAGAACGGAAATAACCGACAGTCTTATCGAAGCATTGAGCAAACTGCTTGAAAAAGAAAATATAGTTTTAAAGAAAAAATGGCAAAAATAAACAATATGAAAAAACATAAATCATTTTTTACACTTTTAACTGCGGTGCTGGTACTTTCCGCAAACTGTGTCATTTCGCCTGCCGAATCTCCGCAGTGGGTCGAGGGAGACCCGAATGAATGGACAGCGGACGAAAGCGGCGAAAGGCTGCTGTTCTACAATGGCAGCGAAAGCGACATAGTTATACCTAATCACCTGAACGGGACTGCGATAACCGCTTTGGGCGGAGGCACGGATGCAGACGACCAATACTTTGTAAATATCGTAAACGATAAGGAAGATGCACTGACAAGCGCCGACATATCCGAGGGTATACTTTATATCTATCCCTGTGCTTTTTACGGTGAAACTGCGCTGAAAAAAGTCACTCTGCCCTCCTCGCTTCTGGAGATACGGCAGGCTGCCTTTGCGGAAACGCCGCTTGAAGGCTCGCTGATATTGCCCGAAGATCTGAGTGTTATAGGCCGTTATGCCTTCTATGGCTGCAATAAACTGACAGGCTCCTTAACTATACCGAAAGGGGTAAAAACAGTACAGGATGCGGCATTTTACAACTGCAAGGGCTTTAACGGCGCACTTGTGCTTGAAGACGGTGTAGAAGAAGTAGGTGAACTGTCTTTCGGCGCTCCGTCGGGCTCTATGAAGTTCACCTCACTTACACTGCCCTCCACTATCAAAAAAATAGGCTGCTATGCCTTTCAGTTATGCACAAAGGTCACAAATGAGCTTATACTGCCCGAGGGGCTTGAAACCATATCGGACGGCGCATTTGACCATATGTCGGGCATAAGCAACTCGACCCTTGTCATACCGTCTGCCGTAAAGACCATAGGCGGTGATTACAATGTAAAGTAGAATACGGGTTACAGCGCTCATGTTTTTTATGATATGGGTAAAAACGACACTTTCACAAGTTTTGAAGTTGCAGAGGGAAATACTTATTTCACGGCTGTTGACGGTGTGCTCTACTCAGCCGATATGACAAGGATGATAGGCTATCCGCGCGGCAAGCGTGACGAAAGATTTGTGCTGCCCGATACCGTAACGCAGATAGACGAGCTTGCATTCTCGCGCGCGGCATATCTTAAAACGCTTGTACTGCCCGATAGTTACGTAATAAGCACGGAAGTGCCGAAAAATGTTTTAAACCATGACGGAAACTCACTTGCGGTTGGACTTTACACCTACACAAGCATTGAAAATATAGAAGTTAACGAAACCAACGAAAACTACACCGCCATTGACGGTCTTCTCTATTCAAAGGACGGCAAAACGCTGATGTATGTGCCGAACAATCACAAAGGCAATATCGAGATAGCCGAGGGCTGCGAAAAGATAGAAAAAGGCGCGTTTTATGCCGTACCCGGCAATATAGGCTGGCAGGAGATAAACCTGCCCTCAACTCTCAAAGAAATAAATGCCGATTCGGCGGAATTTTTGAACACCTGTGTAAAGAAAAAGGCAGAAACTACGCTGAAAACCGCTGACGGCTGCGCTTACTCCGTAACAGAAAGCGGAAGTCTTGCAGGTCCTTATGCAAAAGGCGATATTAACCTTTCGGGCGGGATAGACGATGTTGATATGACCATACTGTTGAGATATTCCATGGGATTGAAACCTATAGACTTTGACCTTGACCGCGCGGATATGAACAGCGACGGCAAAGCGGATATGCTCGATGCCGCAAAGCTGGCAAATCATATAGAATAATAAAAAAGACGAGGGACAAAGAACACCCATGCCTTCCCGGCACACAGAATAGATGAATATCTATTGCAGTGCGGTACAAAGTGTGTTATACTAAAAATGCAGGATAGATTGAGGGACGGTTTGCTACTTCGAGTGCGTCATTTAGAACATAATCGGCAGTCTTTGAGTACACAGAATTGCACCATGAGTGCGTACACTAAGCTTCGTTTTTTTTCAGACTGCTTTGTCCTGCATTTTTATATAAGGAAGTGGTTTTGTAATCCATGGGCAACACTTATTTGATAAGTCACAAAAATTTATCGCCATATAGGCTTTTTTATAATCCGTAGAGATTCTGACAAGTAGATTCATAAGTGTTGCCTTAACTTACGATTTTTTTTAATTCGGGTTACGCTCGGATTTTATTTGTGTGCAATTTTTTAAATTTAATGACTGTAGATATTCACACTAACCGTCCGAGACTGCTGAAAAAGTCCCCAATCCCAAAAATTTTTGAATAAAAAAGCACAAAAGTCATCAGATTTGTGTTATAATTAAGTTGCAAAACAAAAAAACGCAAGGAGATGACTTTTATGCTCAATAGAGAAGCTAAACAATATAACTTCTACTCAACATTATATCACAGAATTCCCGAAAAGCATATACTAAAATTAATAAATTCCGCAATTTCTTTCAAATTTATTTACGATCTTGTCAAAGACAGCTATTGCAGCCACTTTGGCAGACCCGCAAAAGACCCCGAAATGATAGTTCGCATACTTATTTTGCAGCGTTTGTACGATTTATCGGATGAAAGAGTTATGGAAGAATTGCAGGTAAACCTTGCTTATATGTGGTTTATTGGAATAAATCCCGATGAGGAACTGCCCGACAAAAGTTTGTTATCAAAGTTCCGCACTTTACGTTTAAAGGAAACAAGCCTTGACGATATTCTTACGGAGATAGTGCGCCAATGTATCGAAAAAGGCATAATCAGCGAAGAATCGGGCATTTCCGTTGATGCGACACATATCGAGGCGAACACAACAAAGAAAGTTCCCGAACGCATTATGAAGCACCTTGCAAAGAAAATTTTCAAAGCCGAAGGAATAGAAAATTACGAAATTCCTGACTACAAAAGCATTGAAGACCACACCGAAGCAAAGCGTGTAATGAAAGATTTTCTTGAAGGTGTCATCGAGAACGCAACCGAAAAATCGGAAGCAGAGGTCGCCGAAGCAAAGGAAGTTTTGGGAAGTCCGCTTTTTATCGAGCAAAGGGGTATCCGTTCGCTTGTCGATAAGGAAGCAAGAGTTGGCAAAAAATCCCGTACACAGTATTTTTACGGCTATAAATCCGAATATTGTATGACTACCGAAGGCATTATAACCGCAGTTGGTGTACACGACGGCGCATACCGTGACGGAACGGATTATGAAAATCTATTCAAAGCAACAATCGATTCGGGTATTAAAATCAAAAATTTCTTTGGCGATAAGGCATATTTTATTCCGCAGATATTGAACGAACTGAAAGAACTTAAAGCAAAGGCTTTTATTCCTGTCAGCGCAAGCAGCTACAAGGTTGACGAGGAACTTTATTCCTATAACAAAGACAGTGACCAATGGTTTTGCAAGTACGGCAACGAAACCGAAAAGAAAACCAAGAGCAAAAAGTCAAAACGCGGCAAAGAATACGAAACATATAACTATTCTTTTAAAAAAGACCAATGCAAAAACTGCCCGCATAGGGATGAATGTATCGGCAAGGCGAAGACTGCAAGAAAAATATTGAAAGTCAGCGTAAATGCACCCGAATACTATGAGTATTCTCAATTTGAAAAAACGGAAGAATTCCGTCAAAAATATATGGAACGTTCAGGCATCGAAAGAAAAAATGCCGAAATGAAACGCTTTCACGGTTTAGCTCGTGCCAAGGGGTACGGGCTTAGAAGCGTATCGCTTCAAGCGAAATTCACCGCAATAGCGGTAAATTTGAAGAGGATAGCAAAGATAGTATCCTCTTCAAATGATGATATTTTCTTGATTATAAGAATTATCGAAGCAAAAATCAAATTTAAAGCTAAATGGTTTGCAGGAACGGTCGGACGGCTTGCAAAAAGTGTTTAAAAACGGGACTTTTTCACCGGTCTC
>JAGAHK010000101.1 GCA_017627115.1 Bacillota bacterium
GGAGCGTAAATTGATTGTTTATTCCAACGCGAGAGTTTATTACCAATATGACACCAATGGAATTTGAAAAATACTCAATTGAACTGTTGAAAAGTGAATTTGCAAATAAAGGGATTGAAAAACTTTCTTTTCAGCATAATATTATAGAAAAAATAGATGATGAAGATTATCAAATAGACGGGGAAATAAGGTTTACATTAATGGTAATAGAATATTTAACTCTTGTTGAATGTAAATATTATAAAAACCCCATAAAGAGAGAACAGATTCAAGTGCTTAAGGATAAAATACAAGAAATAGGCGCACATAAAGGAATATTTATTTCTACATAAAATTTTCAGTCTGGGGCATTAAATTATGCTGCAAAACATGGCATAGCTACAATAACTATAATTGACGGGAAATTAACCTATCATACAAGAGATATGTTTAATACAATGCCCAAATACTATCCGGAAGATTTACCGGAGTATGTGCTTGCGTTTCAAAAAGCAAAAGAAGAAAGTATATCTGTTTCTTATTTAAGCGGAAAAACAAGTGCTATATATGATTTTATAGTGAAATAGAAAGTTATTATAAAAAGGCGGTGATTATATGAGTTACGACTACTCCGAAAATATCCTTGTACAAAACAGTGCGGGAAACTTATTAAAAAACGAATTGGGCTGGGATGTTGTTTTTGCATTCGACAAGGAAAAACTCGGTGCAGACGGTACGCTTGGCAGGGCTTCATACAAGGAGATATTGCTTTTAAGATATTTTCGCAAGGCTTTGCGTTCTCTTAACAACTGGATAACGGACGAGCAGGTGAACGAAGCCGAGAAGAAAATGCTTTCATATCTTTCAACCGCATCTTTAATGCAGATAAATGAGGAAAAGTACGGCTATATCCGTGACGGTATTCCCGTAACTGTACGGAAGAACGGTAAAACGGAGACGAAGAGAGCCGTTATCATCGACTTTAACAATGCTGACAACAATTATTTTCTTGCTGTAAAGGAATTGAAAATACGCGGGGATCTGCACAACCGCCGCACGGATATTGTGGGTTTTGTAAACGGGCTCCCTCTGCTTTTTATCGAGTTAAAGGCGACGGATGTTGATGTCAGTAACGCATACACCAATAATTACACCGACTATCTTGATACTATCCCGCATCTGTTTTATTATAACGCCTTTCTTATGCTCTCAAACGGGCTTGAAGCAAAGGTCGGTACTCTCGGCAGCAAGTACGAATTTTTCCACGAATGGAAACGTTTGGCGGAAGATGACGAGGGCAGTGTGGAACTTGAAACTATGCTGAGGGGTATATGCAGCAAGCAAAATTTCCTTGACCTGCTTGAAAACTTTATACTCTATGACCACTCCGACGGAAAAACAGTTAAAATATTGGCAAGAAACCACCAGTATTTGGGTGTAAATGAGGCTGTAAATGCTTATAAGGACAGAGCGTTGAAAAACGGAAAACTCGGTGTTTTCTGGCATACACAGGGCAGCGGCAAAAGTTATTCAATGCTGTTTTTGGCACAGAAAATACGCCGTAAATTTGCAGGCTCGCCCACTATCGTTATACTTACTGACCGCGAGGAACTTAACAGACAGATAAGCGATACTTTTGAAAACTGCGGTATGCTTGGCAAGACAAAGGCATCACACTATATCGCATCAAGCGGTGATGACCTTATAAACAAACTGCGCAGCAATCCCAATTTCATTTTTACGCTGATACAAAAATTCAATAAGACGAATATTGCACCGATATATCCCGACCACGATATTATAATTATGTCGGACGAGGCACACAGAAGTCAGAACGGCATTTATGCCGACAATATGATGAATTTGCTGCCAACGGCTTCGCGTATCGGTTTTACGGGCACACCGCTGCTTTCAAACGATAATATAACCGAGCGTACATTCGGTGGTTATATCTCCGTGTATGATTTTAAACGTGCGGTGGATGACGGTGCGACCGTGCCGCTGTATTACGAAAACAGGGGCGAAAAGTTAAAAGACCTTGAAAACCCCGAAATATCCGACAGAATACTTGATGCCATAGAAAAGGCTGACCTTGACGACGGGCAGAGAGAAAAACTTGAAGCGGAGTTTTCAAAAGAAATACATATCCTTACCGCCGAGCCGAGACTGCGTTCCATAGCAAAAGATTTTGCAAGGCATTATTCCGACCTTTGGACAAGCGGCAAGGCAATGTTTGTATGCCTTAATAAAGTGACCTGTGTGCGTATGTATAATTATGTGCAGGAATATTGGCAGGAAGAAATAAAAGAACTGCAAAAGCAGATAAAAACCGCTACACAGCAGGAAGCACAGGAGTATGAACGCAAGCTGAAATGGATGCAGGAGACCGAAATGGCGGTAGTTATCAGCCAGGAACAAAACGAGATACAAACCTTTGAAAAATGGGGGCTTGATATAAAATCACACCGTGCAAAAATGGAAAAGAGGGAACTTGACAAAGAGTTCAAAGACCAGGAAAATCCGCTGCGTGTGGTGTTTGTGTGTGCGATGTGGCTGACGGGTTTTGATGTGAAATGTCTGTCCTGTCTGTATCTCGATAAACCGCTTAAAGCACATACACTTATGCAGACCATAGCAAGGGCAAACCGTGTGAATGCAGGCAAAAGCAACGGATTGATAATTGATTATATCGGTATTGTAAAGGCGTTGAGGAAAGCCCTTGCCGATTACACAAAAAATATAAACGATGAAATTAAAGATCCGACAATTGATAAGGAAGAACTTATCCGTAGAATATTGGAAACTCTTGAAAAGACAAAGCGTTTTTTCAAGGAGCGTGATTTTGATATTTACGATCTGATAAATGCGGTGGATTTCAAAAAGATCGCTTTACTGCGTGATGCGGCAAATATAGTTTGCGAAAGTATGGAGACACGAAAGACTTTTTCAACCTATGCTTCCGAGATAATACGCCTTGCCAAATATCTTGACAGGGAAGAAATAACGGGCGATACAAAGAAAGAATATGATGCGGTGAC
>JAGAHK010000102.1 GCA_017627115.1 Bacillota bacterium
AATTATATATAAAAATTTTTTCGGAGATAATTTTTTAGTATCGGACGGTGTTTTCACTATCCGCAAAAGGAGGACAACAATTTGGAACGAAGGGTTGTTATTACGGGTATGGGTGCTGTTACGCCCATCGGCAATAATATAGAACAGTACTGGGACGGTCTTAAAAACGGCAAGTGCGGTATTGATTTTATCACACATTTTGATACGACCGATTTTAAAGTCAAGATCGCAGGCGAGCTGAAGGATTTCGATCCCCTTGTAGCTGTTGAGAAAAAAGACCTTAAACGTATGGACGATTTTACCGTCTACGGTATTTGCGCTGCCAATGAGGCAATAAAAACCAGCGGTATCGACCTTGAAAAGATCGACAAGGACCGTTTCGGCGTTGTTGTGGGCTCGGGTATCGGCGGTGTACGCATCATCGAGGAGTCTGCAATGAAGCTTGCGGAAAAAGGTCCGGGCAAGATCGGACCTTTATGTATACCTATGGCTATAGGCAATATGGCAGCAGGTCAGATAGCTATTAAATACGGTGCGCAGGGCACTTGTATAGATGTTGTTACGGCTTGTGCGACATCAACAAACTGCCTCGGCGAAGCCTACAGGACAATAAAGCACGGCTATGCCGATTATATCCTTGCGGGCGGTGCGGAAAGCACTATCACTCCGCTTTGCATCGCAGGCTTTACATCCTTAAAGGCTCTTTCCACATCCGACGATCCCAAGAGAGCATCCATTCCTTTCGATAAGGAACGCGGCGGCTTTGTTATGGGCGAGGGTGCAGGCGTTGTATTTATGGAAACGCTTGAAAGCGCACAGGCAAGGGGTGCAAAGATACTTGCGGAAGTTGTCGGCTACGGCTCAACTTGTGATGCTTTCCATATGACAAGTCCGCTTACGGACGGTTCCGGTGCCGCAAAGGCAATGAAGCAGGCTATCGGCGAAGCAGGCATTGACCCCTCACAGATAGACTATATCAACGCTCACGGCACAAGTACACATCTTAACGATTCTTCCGAGACCATAGCTATCAAGCTTGCTTTGGGCGAAGAAAACGCAAAGAAAGTAAACATCAGCTCAACAAAATCAATGACAGGTCATCTTCTCGGAGCAACAGGCGCTATCGAGGCTATCGCCTGCATACTTGCTATGCAGAACAGCACTGTACCGCCTACTATCGGTTATCAGGTGCCCGATGAAGAATGTGACCTTAACTACACACCTAATAAGGCAGTTAAAAAAGAGATCAAGTATGCCCTTTCAAACACATTTGGTTTCGGCGGTCACAATGCCGTTCTCTGCCTTAAAAAATGGGAGGACTGAAAATGCTTTATATAAATGATATCAAGGCTATCATCCCTCACCGCTATCCCTTTTTGCTTATTGACAGAGTGCTTGAGATAGAGGAGGGCAAGAGGATCGTTGCCGTCAAGAATGTAACGGCAAATGAGGAGTTTTTCAACGGACATTTTCCGCAGGAGCCGGTTATGCCAGGTGTTCTTATTATCGAGGCTATGGCACAGGCAGGTGCTGTGGCTTTGCTCTCGCTTGAACAATTTAAGGGCAAGACCGCATATTTCGGCGGCATAGACAAGGCAAAATTCAGGGCAAAGGTGGTTCCCGGCGATACTTTAAGGCTTGAACTTGAAATAATCAAGCTTAAAAAGAACGCAGGTATAGGCAAGGGTATTGCCTATGTCGGCGATAAAAAAGCTGCCGAGGCAGAACTGACATTTATGATTGGATAAGGAGATTGTTATGCCTACATTTAAGTTACCCGATATGGATACCCTCAGAAGAAAAATGCGTGAAGTTAAACTTGCTTTGAACGATGATAATAAAAAAAAGGAAGACGAGCATGTGAGCGCATCGGGCATAAAGTGCCCGTCATGTGAAAATGTTTTTGAGAAAAAAGAACTTGGAAAGCTGAAGATCTGCCCCAAATGCGCAAGATATTTCCGTCTTAACTCAAAGGAAAGAATACGCTCGATAGCAGACGAAGGCTCTTTTAAGGAGCTTGACAGCACCTTGCAGGCAAAAAATCCGCTTGATTTCCCCGACTATGAGGAAAAGATCGCAAAAATGCAGGAAAAAACAGGCCTTAAAGATGCCGTTGTAACAGGTGTATGTACTATTGGCGGCGAAAAGACCGTGCTTGGCGTTATGGACAGCGGTTTTATGATGGCTTCCATGGGCAGCGTTGTCGGCGAAAAGCTTACGCGTGCTTTTGAATATGCTACGGAGCATAAGCTTCCGATAATTATTTTTGCCTGCTCAGGCGGTGCAAGAATGCAGGAGGGTATCGTTTCACTTATGCAGATGGCAAAGGTATCTGCTGCTGCCGCAAGGCATTCAAAAGCGGGTCTTTTGTATATAACCGTGCTTACCGACCCCACTACGGGCGGTGTAACGGCAAGTTTTGCTATGCTTGGCGACATCATTATTTCCGAGCACAAAGCCCTTATCGGTTTTGCGGGCAGACGTGTTATCGAGGGCACTATCAAGCAGAAACTGCCCGATGAATTCCAGACGGCGGAGTTCCAGCTTGAACACGGTTTTGTAGACCTTATCGTTACACGCGAGGAAATGCCTATAAAACTGCGTGATATTTTAAGACTTCACTCGGGAAGAAAGGATGGTGCGGAATAATGGCAAAAGCATATGATAATGTGAAAATTGCAAGAAAGGTCTCCAGACCTACTGCACTTGACTATATTGACCATATTTTTGACGGTTTTGTGGAACTCCACGGCGACAGAAATTTCCGTGACGACAAGGCTATTGTCGGCGGTATCGCATGGCTTGAAAACCGCCCCGTTACCGTAATTGGCATCCAAAAGGGCAAGACCATGGAGGAAAATATCGAGCGAAACTTCGGCTCACCTCATCCCGAAGGCTACCGCAAGGCTCTGCGCCTTATGAAACAGGCAGAGAAATTCGGCAGACCCATTATCAATCTTATTAATACCAGCGGTGCTTACTGCGGTGTCGGTGCGGAGGAAAGAGGTCAGGGCGAAGCCATTGCAAAGAACCTTATGGAAATGGCAGAACTGAAAGTGCCGTCTATATCAATTGTGATAGGCGAGGGCGGCAGCGGCGGTGCGCTTGCGCTTGCCGTAACGGACAGAGTGTGGATGCTTGAAAACTCGGTATACGCTATTTTAAGTCCCGAGGGCTTTGCAAGCATACTTTGGAAAGATGCAAGCCGTGCAAAAGAAGCGGCGGATGTTATGAAGCTTACCGCAAACGATCTTCTTGAACTCGGCATAATAGAAAAAGTTATCAAAGAAGCAAAGGGCGGCTGTCAGAACGACTTTGGCTTTACGGCAAACCTGCTGAAAAGCAAACTTGTGACAGAGCTTGATACACTTTGCTCAAAATCTGTAGAAACCTTGCTTGAAGAACGCTATCAGCGTTTCAGAAAGTTCGGTGAATTCAGCGAATAAAAAAAGTGAGTTCCTACGGAACGTCACCCGCGTAAAAAAGAGTGAGTTCCTTCGGAACATCACCCGCGTAAATAGAGTGAGTTTCTTCGGAACATCACCCGCGTAAAACGGACATTCGGTTTATGAATGTCCGTTTTTGTTATGTTCTTTTATAAACTCCAAGAATTCCTTTTCGGGCAGTGGTTTGGAGAAATAAAAACCCTGAATAAAATCACAGCCCATATCGGAAAGCTTATCGAGTATCTCTTTTGTTTCAACACCCTCTGCCACTATTTCCTTGCGGATGTCTTTCATCATTTGGATAGTGTTCCTGATAAGCGACATACCGTCTTCCGTGTCCATAGTGTCAATAAGGCTTTTATCAATCTTGATTATACTGAACGGCAGCTTTGAAACACGCTGTATGTTTGAATAGCCCGTGCCGTAGTCGTCAAGCGAGAATTCATAACCCATATCTTTAAGGCTTTTGAGGTTCCTGTCCATGATATAGCCGATATTGTCAAAAAATGTTTCGGTTATTTCAAAATTGATGCGTTTCGGGTCTATACCGTATTTTTCCTGCGCTGCCATTATCTTTTCGGCAAGCTCGGGCTGTAAGCATTGTGCGACCGATAAGTTCGGCTCTATATATTCAAGCCCAAGCTCGTCAAGATCGTGTTCCGCAACAAATTTAAACACGGCATCAATAACAAAATCGCCTATCGGCAGTATCAGTCCGCGGCTTTCTGCGGCAGGTATAAATATACCCGGTGAGATAAAGCCAAATTCGCGGTCTTTAAGCCTCAACAGCGCCTCCGCCGAGGAAAACCTGCCGTCTTTTACGGAATAAATGGGCTGATAGTACATTTCAAGCCTGTTTTCCGTTATGGCACGTTCAAGTATGCTGTCCATATGGCTTTCTATCCTGAATTTGTTTGTGCCGACAATATCGGAAGCGTTTATGTAATACTTGTCTATCGGTGTAACACCGTAAAACTCGTGTCCAAGCTGGATAATGTCGTTGTAGCTGTCAAGATCCTCGGGACAGCGCATAGAGCAGATACGCGGCGTAAGCGATGCCCCCGTAAGCTTTATCTCGTAAAGCGCAGCCTTGATATTCTGCTCAAGCTTTTTATGTATATCCCTGAAATCGAAATCAATGAACTCCTCCGAGTATATCAGATACAGGGTAGAGGGAGCCTCGTAATACAGATCGTGCTTTATTTTCAGTTCATTATGTATCTTTTCTGTCTGTTCGGCAATATTCAGAACATAGTGGTTATACCGTGCTTCGCCGAGATAGGTACGGATATTGTTTGCGTTGATGAACTTTATTGCAACTATCTGTACGTGTTGTTTCGTTTCAAGAATATTGCGCAGCCTTGTGTGGTAGGCGTGGCTGTTGGGCAGACCCACTGTCGGGTCTATCACAAGTTCGGGGCGGTATACGAGCAGATGTATCAGCAAAAGCGATATTGAGGTCGCAAACATCTCTACCACAAAACTCGGGAAGAAATACTGCACAAGTACCGAAAACAGCGAGAATATATAAAGTGACAAATATGCACTCCATTCGCCGCCGTGCATCAGTTTGCGGTATTTCAAAAGGAAGTTTATGCCGCATATCATAAACACAAAAACGATCGCATAAAGCAGAACTATTGCACTGCCCCTTGAATAGCCGCTTTCGGGTGTGACCCGAAATATCCAGCCGTTGAAAGTATTAAGTATAAGCAGCAGCAAAAATGCACCGTAAAAAACGGCAAAGTTTATAAAAACAGCTTTCCTGCGCAGTTTGTATTCCGTTCTGGTCACGTAAAACAGATAGATGAAATATACAACTATCGTTGAATCACGCAGCAGGAAATATGCAAGCGAAAGCAGATATATCACTATACAGCCAAACCTGCTTAGCGGTACGGATGAACTTATAAGCTCCTGAAAGGTGTCGATAAGTGTCGCACCGAGAGAAAGCCAGGTCATGATAATAAATATCTTGCTTGCGCGGTCCTTGTTTGCCCTGCGTGTATAAGCGGAAACAAGCAGTATTATTAAAATGGGTATTGCACAGTAATTGAAAAAAAGTATTTTATCCATGCTTTTTACCCCCTGTCAGAGAGTTTTTATGTTTTTATTTTAAGTCATCGGGAGCGACTTCTTTTGCATCGCCCCATATACGTTCAAGATTATAAAAGTTTCTGTCCTCTTCGTTGAAAAGGTGAACGATGATATCGCTGAAATCAAGCAGTATCCAGCTGCCTGTCTGCATACCCTCGGAGTGGTTGAGGCGGAAACCTGCCTTATAAAGCGCTTCTTCAACGGAATCCGCCATTGCCTTTATCTGGTTTGAGTTTGTACCGCTTGCGATGATAAAATAGTCCGCTATAGGCGAAATATCTTTTATCTCAAGCACCTTTATATCCTTTGCAAGTTTGTCGTCAAGACCTTTGTACGCGGCTTTTACGCCTTCAAAAATTTCATTGGCTTCTTTCATTTTTTGTCTCCTTTTTGTTTTGTTTTATTTTTTTGGCAGACTGCCTTTGTAATACTCCAATGCCTGCAAACTTAACGGGTGTATAAGTCTGTTTTTGGAGCGGTTGTATTCTATGGTGTGGTCAAGTGAGAACGCAACGGCGGTGTCAAGGTCTTCGTAAGCATATTGCTTTATCTCCTTTATACCGTCGAAATACTGCCTGCTTGGTTCAAAAAAGTCTGCAAGATAAACTATCTTTTCAAGCTTTGTCATATCGGGCTTGCCCGTGGTGTGATAGCGTATCGCACCTAAAACTTCCTCGTCCGTGACCCCGAACATATCCCTTGCAAGCTCTGCACCGAGAAAAGCGTGTGTCAGATCTGACTGATTGACAAGTATCTCGTCAAGTTCTATGCCGTATTTATCGCACATTTTCAGCTTTTCTTTGCTGCTGAAATCCTTTGCGCAGTCATGCAAAAGCCCTGCAAGATAGGCTTTCTTTTCGTCTGCGCCGTGTATCTTTGCAAGTTTTACGCTTTCATCCGCAACGCCCTGCGTATGCACAAAGCGTTTGGGGCTTAACATATAATGCAGCTTTTTGTTTATCTCGGTTATCATAGGTTCCGTCTCCCAATAATGCTGATAGTTGTAAAGCTTCAGCTTATTTATATATTGCTCCACGCTTTCGGGAAGAAGATAGCGTATGGTCTTGCCCACACTTACGCGGTTGCGTATATCGGTAGAGGAGATGGACAGCGCGGGTACTTCCAGAAAAGTGAAGCTGTAGGGCGAAATGCCTGCTTTGCGCAGCTCGTAAAATATCTTGCTTTTGTCGTAGCCGGGGCGTGTCACCGCAACTATCTGACACAGCTTTACAAGCTCGTGCGGATCCTTCCACGATATTATCTCCGCCGCGGCATCCGCGCCCGTGATAAAGTAGAGCTTGCAGTCCTCGCTGCATTGCGAGCGTATTTCTTTTATCGTGTCTATGGTGTATGTCATGCCGGGGCGGTCTATCTCCATGCGCGATACGTCAAAGTAGGGGTTGTTTGCAGTGGCAAGCACAGTCATAAGATAGCGGTGTTCGTCGCCTGCTACCCGCGTTTTCTGCTTGTGCGGAGGCCGTCCCGAGGGTATGAACAGTACGTGTTCAATATTAAGTTCCTGTCGCACGGTCTCCGCCGCCACAAGATGCCCGTAGTGTATCGGGTCGAAAGTGCCGCCCATTACGGCAAGGGTCTTATAGTTTTTAATGTCGGAAAGACTATTCATTTTTGTTCCTCAAAGCGTTTTACGCCTCGTCATATATTTTTTGCAGGTATTCGCAGTCGCTGTGGTATCTGCTTTCGTTGGAGTTTTCTATAAGCATAGTGATATGCGGCTTTCTTTCTTTAAGGTGTTTGAACAGCGGCGCATAATTGAACAGACCCTCGCCGACCTGTTCAAAGGCAACATCGCCGTTTTCGTCAAGCTTGAAGTCCTTTATGTGCATTACGGAAACTCTGTCGCCGTAGTATGTGAATACATTGTCGATGACCTTTTCCTGCTCCTTGTAGTTGTTTCTGTCAAGCAAGTTGACGGGGTCAAGGATTATCTCGACATTGGGCGAATTTATCTCGCGCAGGAAACGCAGGGTTATCTCGGGACTGTAGAGAGTGTGTGTCGCAACGCTTTCAATACCGACTATAACACCGAGTTTCTCCGCAGCATCGACTATTTCGCGCATACTCTTCATAAGCAGCTGATAGCAGGCTTCGGTGTATGTAGCGGGTACTATCTTGAAATTGGGGTCAAAACGTCCCGTTTCCGTGCCGACCATATCGGCGCCTATCGCCTTTGCGTATTTAAGATGCTCTATAAAAGTGGCAACAGCCTCTTTGCGCTTGCTTTCTATCGGGTTTGTGGGGTTGATATAGCAGCCCAGCACAGCAACGTGTATATCGTTTTCACGAAGCCTTTTGCCGATATAGTAGCCAAGACCGGGGTTGTAGTTGCCAAGTGTAAAATCAATGTCCGATATGGACTTCTTGAACGCCAGCTGAACAAGGTCTATATTGTTCGCCTTTACCTTTGTAAGAAAATCGTCAAAATTCTGTTTTCCTCCAAGATCGTGTCCTCTCATTCCAAAACTCATAATTTTTACCTCTCTTTCGTATATGTTTTATTTATTTCGTTTTTCGAGTATTTTCAAGCCTATATCCAGATCTTCGGGTGTGGTTATTTTTATATTTTCGTAACTTCCCGTGACCATTTTTGTCTTGCAGCCGAGCCTTTCGGTCAGCATAGAGTCGTCCGTACCCAAAAAATCGTCTTCCTGCGCTTTTTTGTGCGCTTTGACAATAATATCATATCTGAAAGCCTGCGGTGTCTGTGCCTGCCATAGAAGCTCGCGCTTCGGGGTGGTCTCTACAAAACCGTCCTGTGAGCATATCTTTACGGTATCTTTTACGGGCATACCAAGAACGCAGCAGCCGTGTACCTTTGTTTCTTCAATGATATTGTGTATACATTCCCTGCTTATAAAAGGTCTTACACCGTCATGTATAAGCACCGTTTCCGTATCCTTTGAAACGGCTTTCAGACCGTTTGCCACGGAATACTGCCTTTCGCTGCCGCCTGCGACTACCGCTTTTACCTTTTTAAAGGGCAGGGCGGCAGTATCGCGTACATACGGGATATTTTCTTCATTGGTAACTATTATTATCTCGTCAATATCTTCCGAAAGCTCAAACGCTTCAAGAGTATATGTAAGTATCGGCTTGTTATCAAGCTCAAGAAATTGCTTTGGTATATCTGCGCCCATGCGTTTGCCTATGCCTGCCGCAACTATTATTGCCGAATTTTTTTCCGAACTCATTTTTTCCGAACTCAATTTTTCTGAACTCATTATTTTTTTCCTCCGCCGCCTGTGCTGTGGTTTTGCTTTATAACTTCATCCGCAACGGGATGTGCAGTCTCGTTTTTGACCCTTTTTGCAGCCTCTGTCGAAGTTTCGCTTGAAGTTTCGGTAGTGCTTTCCGAAGCGGTCTCGTCATTTATAAGCTCCGTTTTTCTGCCCTCGTACAGCATCCACGTCACAAAACCGTCGGGTGATACTATAAGCGTTATATCCGCCTCGTCACCCACGGGATACATTATTATCCTGCCGTCCTCATCCTTTGTGGGTTCGCCCCAGATGCGGACAACATCGAGTATATACGTCCCGACGCCTATACCGTCTATCTTAAAATCGTCCGTGCCGCTGCTTAAGCGGTATACCATACCTTTTTTCACACGTACCGCCGCGACCTGTCTGTCATCTTTGAACAGCTTGCCCGATTCATCACTGCCTGCGTAGTCGGCATCGTCACGGTAGTCGAAAAGCTGCCCGTAACGCTCCTTTGTATCGGGTATCTGAACATGGACGCCGCTTACATAAAGCTTTTTGTTCAGTTTGCTTCTGTGGTCTATGTAAAGTGCGCCCGTTGAAACCGTCTCGTCCATTATCGCCATAGAGGAGACCACGTTGTCATATGTGGGTGTGTAGTTGCTTAAAAAATGCACTTTACTGCTCTCTGCCACGCTCTGAACGGCAACAGCAGGCTCGGTGCGGAAAAAATTGTAATCGGGCGAAACACCGTATGTATTAAAGCAGTAGCCTGTTATCGCCATATTGAGAACAAGCCCTGCCGTAAGATATATTTTAGCTGATGTATCCATAAATTTTCCTCGAAAACAGTTTGGAAATTTCTATTACAATTAAGTATAACACAAAAATCAAAAAAAAGCTATATAATGTTTGAAAAATTTTAAATTTTGTAGTATAATATAAAATGATAAGATATGTACTTCGGAAAGGGGCTAAAGTATGATAAATTTTGACAGATTTCCAAATAACACACGCAAGATACTGACCATGAGTTACGACGACGGCAAATATTACGACCGCAAACTTGTGGAGATATTCAATAAATACGGCATACGCGGCACTTTTCATATCAACGCGGGCTATCTTAACAACAAAAAACTTGACAGGATAGACGATACCGAGGTCGCAGAGCTTTACAAGGGGCATGAGGTCTCCGCTCATGGTTTTACGCACCGCAGTCTTGGCATAGTTCCGCGCGAATTGCAGGTAACGGATGTGTGGAATGACAGGCTTGCGCTTGAAAAACTTGTCGGTTATCCCGTGCGCGGTATGTCCTACCCAAACGGCATATACACCGAGGAAACGATAGAGATTTTAAAGGCGTGCGGCATTGAATACTGCCGTGTTGTGGAAACAACGGGGAATTTTGATATGCCCGAGGATTTTATGCGCTGGCACGGTACCTGTCACCATAACCGGAATTTGCTTGAATTGGGTCAAAAATTTCTTGACCAACCGTATAAAAACCGTCCGCATCTGATGTATGTATGGGGTCACGCCAAAGAGTTTGAAACGGACGGCAATTGGGATATGATAGAGGAATTCTGCAAAATGATGAGCGGCAAAGAGGATATATGGTATGCCACAAATATAGAAATAGCAGATTATTGCAATGCGATAAAGCAGCTGCGCTTTTCCGCCGACTGTTCGATAGTATATAATCCGACCGCAATGAAGCTGTGGTTTGCACATGACGGAGAGGGTGTTTCGATAGAGCCCGGGGAAACATTGAAGTTCTGATTATATTTTATTGAGGTGAATTTATGCCGCGTCTTACAAAACAGCAAAAAGAATACCGCAAAATGATGAAACAGCTTAAAAAAGAGGGCAAAGTGCGTGACGAATACGGTCAGGTGGTCGAGCCCGAGAAGTTTCATATAGACCTTTCGGTCGTGGTGAAAGTGCTGATAAGCCTTTATCTTGTCTATGTGGTTATGACGAATTTTACAGCCCTCGGGATGATGATAAAAAGCTTTTTCATGGGTGAAGATGCCTATACGGAAGATTTTGCTCCCGAGTATGAAGCGATAGAGGAAGACGAAATGATATACACATTTGAAAAAGCAGAACCCGATCATTTGAGTAGCGGCGCAAGGATATTAAGTGTATATCCCGACGGAGACCAGCTTGACCACAGCAAATTTATGGGTCAGGCAATAACGCTTTTCGGTCAGCCCGACCGCATTGAAAACGACTATGAGGATATGTTTGAAACAGGAGTCAAGGCAAAAGATAAAGACGGGAATAAAATATATCTGTATATCTACCACGGTCCGAGCGGTCCAGCGATCGGCGGAAGCAGTGACGAACAAAGCAAACGTGCCGCAGACGAACTTGCAAGCCTTATAGAAAACGCCGAGCCGACCGATTACGATTGGGAGGGTGTTTATGAGGATCTCGATATTACAATAAAAATGGGCGTGAAAAACGGTGTGCCTTATTATGAAGATAATTCGGGAGAAGTGTTTGGATAGTGCGGCAAATAGATGTTTGATAATGGTGTAAATTATCGTTTATGACAGTAATTTTTAACCTCTCAGTCGCCGCAAGCGGCGCCAGCTCCCCTAATATGGGAGCCAAGACTAATGCAACGCTTTGACTGTATTAAGGTAATCAGCGCCGCAGGCTCTTGCCTCTCCTATTAGGAGAGGTGGCACGGCGCAGCCGTGACGGAGAGGTTAAAAAGCAACCAAGCAACGATAAACGATAATTTATCCACTTAAGATGAATATAGGATAACAAGGAGAACTGCAATGAAACAAGATACGGGTACATTGATAATGATGTACGCGTTTTCTGCTGTTATATTCATATTGGGTATAATGATATTCAGAGGAATAATACATTATTTTTATATGGTCAAAACAGGCGTAAGAACGCGGGCAAAGGTATCAAAAATAAAAAAGAGCAAAAGCAACTACAAAGGCATAAGTACCACATATTATGACGCATCGCTGAATTTCACGGCAGGCGGCATAAAAGTCAAGGCAAATTGTTGGCGTACATCTTCATGGAACGCGGTCAAAAGGCTCAAAAGAAACGGCTTGTATGTGTATTACAACAAGAATGACCCCAATGATTTTGTTATGGAGGGCTACAGCCTTTACTCTTCACTTTGCACCTTTGCATTGTGGCTGTTTTTCCTTGCACCGATACTATTTGTGTTTGTATGTGAAATAATCGAGGATTTTAACCGATGAAAGAATCAATGAAAGAATATATTTTATGCGTTTATGTTATAGTTATTTTTGCGATACTGTACATACATTATATAAAAAGAGTATTGAATTATTTTGTATTGCTGAAAACAGGTATTCCCGCAAAGGCATTTATCAAGGATTTTGTCCATGGCGGGCTTGAGGTCGGTGCGCGTGAAAAAGTGCCGCTTATTGAATTTGAAACGCAGGAGGGGCATAAAACGCTTGGAATAAGCCAATACAGCAATGTTGTTGTTTTCCCGAAAAACCAAAACAAAATGTCGGGAAAGCAAATAAATATACATTATAATGAAAACGACCCGAATAAATTTGTTATTGACGGTTATGACCTTGTTTATCATATAATAAGTCTTGTTGTTCTGCTGATATTCTCCATACCGTGCTTTGCCGCTGCAGTAATGGTGCTGACGGCAAATATTTGAGGTAAGCAGATGTTTGATAATATACGATTCAACATATTTTATACACCAATATTTTTATCAAAACGAATGAGCCTTGAAACTGTGCTTGTAAGTATTCTTTTGTTGGTTTTGATAAATTGGTGTCTGTGGTATATTCTCCGCGGCTTTAAAAACTATATTTCTGTGCGTAAAAACGGCATAAAATGCAATGCTCGTATCGAGGGTACAGCATGGTCAAGGTATTTCAGTTATTATCCCGAAATAAGTTTTATGATAAAAAAGCGAAAATACTGTTTTACAAGCAAATTCGGTTTTTCGATTTTTCAATTGAATAAACTTAGAAAGAAAGGGCTTACAGTATACTATATGAAAGACGACCCGCAAAAAGCGGTGATTGCGCCGTATGACCTCTACGGAAGCATCGCTTCGGTGCTGCTGTGGCTGTTTTTTATGCTGCCGATAGAGGTCGTGCTTGTGGGAACGTTTTTGGGGTTAATGTGAAAGAAAGGGTGATATTATGAGCAGGGCAATAATTATCGTGCTTGACGGCACGGGCATAGGCGAACTTCCCGATGCGGCGTTATACGGCGATGTCGGCAGCAACACGCTTATGCACATAAAACAGAAGATACCGTCTCTGCGGCTTGAAAATATGTGCCGCATGGGTCTTGGCAATATTGAGGACTGCGGCAATTTGTACGACAAAGCGGATGAAGTCATAGGCTTTTACGGCAAGGCGGCGGAGCGTTCAAAGGGCAAGGACACTACAACGGGACATTGGGAAATAGCGGGGCTTTGCCTCGACAAGCCATTTCCGACCTATCCGAACGGGTTTCCCAAAGAGGTTATCGGGGAGTTTGAAAAACGTATAGGCACAAAGATTTTGGGCAACTATCCCGCTTCGGGTACGGAGATAATAAAAATTTTGGGAGCGGAGCATATAAAAACAGGCTATCCCATAGTTTACACATCTGCCGACAGCGTTTTTCAGATAGCGGCACATAAAAGCGTTATCCCGCTTGAAAAACTGTATGAGATGTGCCAAACCGCGCGTGATATGCTCACGGGTGAACACGCTGTCGCAAGGGTGATAGCAAGACCTTTCGAGGGCGAAGAGGGCAGTTTTGTACGTACAGCCGAAAGACACGATTATTCGCTGCTTCCGCTTGGGAAAACACTTCTTGACTATGTTAAACAGGCAGGTATGGAGGTAAAGGCAGTCGGCAAGATAAAGGATATTTTTGCGGGGCAGGGCATTACCGAACATATCCCCTCACATTCAAATGCGGAGGGTACGGAGGCGACCATAGACCTTATAAAACAGGATTTTGACGGGCTTATCTTTACCAACCTTGTTGATACCGATATGCTCTACGGTCACCGAAACGATGTAAAGGGCTTTGCAAACGCGCTTAACAGCTTCGATAAAAAATTGCCCGAAATACTTTCGGCAATGAAAAAAGACGATCTGCTTATAGTCACAGCCGACCATGGCTGCGACCCTACAACGAGTTCTACCGACCATTCAAGGGAATATATCTTTATTCTCGGTGTCGGTGCAAATATACACGGAAATATCGGCACACGCGCCACATACAGCGATATTGGCAGAACTATAGCCGATTTTCTGAAAATACCGTGCGATATAAACGGTACATCTTTCTTAAACGAAAAACAGGAGGAAAAATTATGAAAATAAGAAAACTTATTTCGGGAATAATGAGCGGCATAATTACCCTTTCGGTCGGCTGTTTTCCCGTAAGGGCTGCGGAAAGTGTCAGCCTTTCGGTCGGCAGCGGCGGCTATGCGGGCATACAGCAGGCAATAGACAGCGTAAAGGCGGGACAAAGTGCGGTCATTACCGTTGCGCCCGGCACATATACCGAACCCGTTGTGGTAAATAAGCCGAATATCAGGCTTGTAAACTCCGATAAGAACAAAAAAGTTATCATAACCTATGACCGCGGTCCGGGTCATACCGACCCCGAAAAAAACCTCGGCACCGAAAAATCGGCTACTTTTATGGTAACGGAGGATGCGGATAACTTTACTGCGGAAAACATAACTTTCCAGAATACTTTTAATATCGGCACCGATTTTGAACAGGGACAGGCAGTCGCTTTCGAGAGCCTTGCGGATAAAGTGGTGCTTGACAACTGCTCGTTTATAGGCAGACAGGACACGCTTTATTTAAAGGGTGCTTCAAAAGGGAAGGAAGTCTACGGCAGTGCAAACCCTGCGCGTGTTTACCTTAAAAACTGCTATATAGAGGGTACTGTGGACTTTATATTCGGCGATGCTTCGGCGTATTTTGAAAAATGTAAGCTCCATATGATATACAGGGAAAACGGCGGTCATTTTACAGCCGCTAATACCACTCTTTTCAATACGGGCTATGTATTCGATAAGTGTACGTTCACAACGGACGATGCCTATAAAACAGACGAAAAGGCAGCCGCAAAAGTCGATCTCGGCAGACCGTGGCAGGCTGACAGCGCTTATCCCAACGGCGGCTCGCAGACTGTACTGCTCAACTGTAAAGTGAGCGATACCGTAAAAAAAGAGGGCTTTTCGGCATGGGATGCAAACACTGTTGTAAATAAGGTAAGATATTACGAATACGCTACGGAAGACCTTTCGGGCAAGCCCATAGACCTTTCAAAGCGCGGTGAGATCGTCCGCATACTTACGGACGAGCAGGCGCAGGCTTACAATGCTTATTCCGTACTTTGCGGCACGGACGGCTGGAACCCTGCAAATGCACCCAAAACAAAGGATCTTACCCTTGATGTTACACTCGATAAGTACGATGTGAGCATACCGCAGGGCGAGAGTGCGGCGGTAAAGGCTTTTG
>JAGAHK010000103.1 GCA_017627115.1 Bacillota bacterium
ATCGCAATGCTTATCTTATTTTTAAAAAATTTTATTTCCTTATAAAATATATCTTGAATATCTTTTATTTTTGTAGTATGATAAAAAAGACAAAATAGGATATTTAATGGAGGCAGACAAATGATCTCGGATAAAATGAGCAATCTTGTAAAAAACAGTTCCGCCATTCGTGCCATGTTTGAAGAAGGCAAGAAAATGGCAGCAAAATACGGCAAAGAAAACGTATATGATTTTTCGCTGGGCAACCCGTCTATCGTACCGCCCGAAACAATAAAGCAGGCAGTTTTCGACATACTCAACGAAGAACCCGAAATGTTCGTTCACGGCTATATGAACAACTGCGGTTACGAAGATGTCAGAAAGACTATTGCCGAATATCTTAACAAGGAACACGGCACAAACTTCTCGGAAGCAAATATCGTTATGACGGTAGGTGCGGCAGGCGGTCTTAATATAGCGCTGAAAGCCGTTGTGAATGCAGGCGAGGAGATAATCGTTATCGCGCCCTATTTCGGCGAATACGATAACTACATAAGCAATGTTGACGGCGTGAAAGTTGTTATAAGCCCCGATACGGAAAGGTTTTCGATAAACTTTGACGAGCTTGAGCAAAAAATAACAAAAAAGACACGCGCACTTATCATCAACAGCCCCAACAACCCCACAGGCGCCGTTTACAGTGAAGAGGACATAAAGCGTTTAAGTGCCATCCTCGATGCAAAGCAGAAAGAATACGGCACAACTATCTTCCTTATAGCAGACGAGCCTTACCGCGAGCTTGTTTTCGGCGGCGGCAAAGTGCCTTATCTTACAAAGTACTACAAAAATACTTTTGTGGGCTACAGCTTTTCAAAGAGTCTTTCCCTCCCCGGCGAGAGAATAGGCTACCTTACCATACCTTCCGAAATGGATGATTTTGCAAATGTTGTCGGTGCGGTAAGCGTGGCAAACCGCATACTCGGTTTCGTTAACGCACCTTCGCTTATGCAGAGAGTGATCGGCAGATGTATAGGTCAGACGGCAGACCTCAGCGTTTACGAGGAGAACAAGGACATTCTTTACAAGGCTCTCACCGAATACGGCTACAGCTGTGTCGAACCGAAGGGCACATTCTATATGTTCCCGAAGTCCATTATCCCCGACGATAAGGAGTTCTGCGCAAAGGCAAAGGACTTTCACCTTATAATCGTTCCCGGCTCCACATTCGGCTGCCCGGGTCATTTCCGCATTGCATACTGCGTAGAAAAACAGACCGTACTCAACAGCCTTGAAGCTTTCAAAAAACTTGCCGATTTTTACAAAGGATAAAAGCATATAAAAAATGGATAAAATAGACATTTTCGCAAGAGCAAAAATAAACACCGCCCTTGACGTAACGGGCAAACGCGAGGACGGCTATCACGATCTGCGTATGATAATGCAGACCGTAAACCTGTGCGACAATATAAGCATAGAAAAATCAAAAGAAACGGGCATAGAGCTTACATCAAACCTTGCATGGCTGCCCTGTGACGGCAGGAACCTTATATACCGCGCCGCAGAAGTGCTTATAGACCGCTGCGGCATAAAAAAAGGTGTAAAGATAAAGCTTTTCAAGCGTATACCCGCAGCCGCAGGCCTTGCGGGCGGCAGTTCTGACTGTGCGGCAACGCTTGTAGCCATGCGGCGGCTTTTCGGCCTGAACATATCGAATACCGAGCTTATGAAAATAGGAGAGGAACTCGGCGCGGATGTACCGTACTGCATAATGCGCGGCACCGCTCTTGCGGAGGGCAAGGGCGAGATACTGACACGCCTTCCTGCCTTTCCCGATGCTTACGTACTGCTTGCAAAGCCGCCGATAAATGTTTCGACCCCTGCCGTTTTCAAGGAATTCAGCATGGATAAAGTCGAAAAACGCCCCGATATAGAAAAAATGATAAGTTGTATCGAAAACAACGATCTTCAGGGCATTTGCGACAATATGTGCAACGTGCTTGAAACGGTGACCGAAAAAAATTATCCCATAATAAAGGATATAAAGCAGGCAATGCTTGACCATAAGGCGCTCGGCAGTATGATGAGCGGCAGCGGTCCTACGGTATTCGGCTTTTTTACCACCTATGAAGACGGCATAGAAGCGCTGAAATTTGTGCGCAGCACTTATCACGTAAAGGAGATATACCTTACAACGGTATTCAATATCAAACAACACAAGGGTACCTCTGTAAATTAGGATAAAGCCAAACGCAGATAGAATTATTGAGAGCAATGAAATCGACCGAAAGCATAGCAGAAAAGCTATGTTGAGGGAGATTGAAACAGCTATCGGAAATTATAGCAAGTTTGGCGAAATGATAATTTTTAGAGGTGCCCATAAGGGATATTAAAAAATAGGGAGGACAAAAATAATGTCAAAA
>JAGAHK010000104.1 GCA_017627115.1 Bacillota bacterium
AAGCGGGGGACTTCCTTAGTTTGTTAAAGATCAGCCAAAAAAGCCCATTAAAATAATTATATCACATTAATTGCCGCGTTTCAATAGAAATATTAACAAAAAATTAAAAAAAATTCAAATTTTGTTCATTTTTACAAAATACCGCCCCTACTTCGCGCTTTCACAGTAGTTTTTAACAGCCTGTACCCCGAGAATATAACCAAAATCGCCAAGACCGCATATCTGACCTATACAAACGGGCACTGTAACACTGGCATGTCGGAATTCTTCGCGCTTATGTATATTGGACATATGCACTTCCACTGTCGGTATACTGACGGAAGCTATCGCATCCCTTATGGCATAGCTGTAGTGTGTGAATGCACCCGGATTTATAACAATACCGTTTATGCCGTCATAATAGCACTTTTGAAGAAAATCTATTATCTCTCCCTCATGGTTTGAATGAAAGCAGCTTATCTCAATACCGTTTTTTTCGCCGTACTCAACAATATTCTTATTTATATCTTCAAAACTTTTGCTGCCGTATACGCCTTTTTCCCTTATGCCCGTAAAATTTATATTCGGTCCGTTTATAACTGCTATTTTCATTTTTTTGCTCCTTTTTTTATATATTCAAGAATATAGTTTACAGTTTCTTCTATCTCCATATTTGAAACATCTACACTCACATGACAGCCGTCTTCGTAAAAGCTTTCACGCTCCGCCATAAGTTCCTTTATTTTGGCAAGCTTATCGGGTGTGTTAAGCAGCGGCCGTGTATCATCACGCTTCAGATTTTCGTTGATATGTTCGGGCGTGCTTTTAAGATAAAAAACTATGCCTCCCTTTTTCAGGTTTTCGATATTTTCCTTATTTTTAACAACACCGCCGCCCGTTGCTATTATTTTACTGCCGTAAACGGAATATCGGCTGCAAAGCTCTTTTTCAAGCGAGCGGAAATATGCCTCGCCCTTTTGTGCAAATATCTCGTTTATCGTCATTTGTTCACGTTTTTCTATAAAATCGTCCATGTCCACAAATTCACGGCGCAGTGCCATAGACAGTCTTTTTCCCACACTTGTTTTTCCACAGCCCATAAAGCCTATCAAAACAATATTTTTTTCCATTTTTTTCTTCATCTTACCTCTTTTATTGTTTAACAATACTCTCCGTATAATACTTTGTGATCTTTTCGCATACTTCTCTTTTGAAATCGGCCGAAAACTCTGTTTCATACCAGATCTCCTGTGCCGCAAGCGCCTGATAGACAAGCATTGCAAAACCGTTTATCGTTTTTACTCCCTCTGCTTTTGCCTCGCGCAGAAGTCTTGTTTCCCACGGCGAATACACCGCATCAAAAACAGTGTTCACCCCTGCCCTTCCATACCACGAAGCATCCTCTATCGGTGTAAGCTCCGCCTTGTCGCCAAAGCCCAGCACTGTCGTATTTATAACAATATCAACATTTTCAAGCCCATAAATATCGTACATACCCATCGAACGCACACTGCATCCGTTTTTTGCCGCCGTTTCCGAAAACCTTGCGGCAAGTTTTTCTGCCGTTTCTTCCGTACGGTTTGCTATATACACATTTTTTGCACCGCGGACCACTGCCATTGCCGCGCAGGCATTCCCTGCACCGCCTGCACCCGTAACAAGTACATTTTTGCCTTTCACATCAACACCCTGTTCTTTGAGTGCATAGTAAACGCCGATAATATCCGTATTATAGCCAATATAGCCGTTTTCTGTCAGTTTAAGCGTATTTACTGCGCCTATCATTTCCGCCTGCGGGTCTATGGCGCATAAGTGTTCCATAACATTCTTTTTATGCGGCACCGTTATATTAAAACCGCTTATTCCGAGCGCTTTTCCGCCTTGTATTGCATTTTTCAGTTCATCGGGAGCAACACGCATCGCAGTATACACCATATCACAGCCGCGCATTTTTGCCGCTGTGTTTTGTATGAGCGGGCTTAAACTGTGTTCTATAGGATAGCCCAAAACGGCAAATACCTTTGTTTTTGCATTTATATCGTCTTTTATCAAAAGTGATACCTCATTTCAAATTA
>JAGAHK010000105.1 GCA_017627115.1 Bacillota bacterium
GCTCGCAGTCGGCGCAAGTAAACGCCCAAAGTCCAAAGACTTTTGTCGTTTACTATAAAATATAAGGACGCACCGATCAACATAATGCCAAAAATAATTTTTGTCTTTTTCGATCATATCAGCGTTTCCATAAAAAAAGAGGAGGACGGTTTTATGTATTACACCGATTATCATATGCACACAAGTTTTTCCGCGGACAGCGAAGCACCAATGGAAGATATGATACGCGCAGCCATAGACAATGGGCTGGAGGAGATAGCTTTCACCGACCATGTGGATTTTGACCCGCGCTACACCCACCCCGACTACAACCTTTATATACCATATCTTGAAGAGCTGAAATTCAAATACAAAAAAGACATCACTATCCGTCTGGGCATAGAAGTAGGGCTTGAAAACACCAAAGCAGACCTTGTAAATACGATAACGGCGGCTTTCCCGTTTGATTTTATAATAGGTTCGTCACACAGCGTAAAGTGCCTTGACCTGTATTTTGACCAAAACGAGTATTTCTCGACACGCACAAAACAGGAGGCTTACAACACCTATTTTGAAGAAATGCTGCTGAATATACGCACCTGTACGGATTTCTGCGTATACGGACACCTTGATTTTGTGTCGCGCTACGGGCTTTACAACGACAACAGCGTAAATTATATGGAGTTTGCGCCGCTTATAGATGCCGTACTCAAAGAACTTATCGAACGCGGCAAGGGTATAGAGATAAACACTTCGGGCTACCGCTATGGCATTGACGGCTGCTATCCAAGCCTTGATATTTTAAAACGCTATAAGGCGCTCGGCGGCGAGATAATAACGGTAGGCTCCGATGCGCACTTTGCAAAAGATGTCGGCGACCACATAAAAGAAGCCTATGAACTGCTGCTTGCGGCAGGTTTCAGGCACGTTACCGTGTTTAAAGGCAGAAAACCGAGTTTTATAACCCTGTAAGGAGGCAATATGGCAACAAACACCTTTCTTTCGGGAAAGCACAAGCTTCTGTGCCTTATGAACTTTTTTATGCGATATACGGACGAGGAACACGCCGTCAGCTCGCAGGAACTTATAGACTACCTTAACTCGCTCGGACTGACTGCCGAGCGAAAATCCGTATACAACGATATAGAAGCCCTGCGCCTTGCGGGTATGGATATCATCTGCAAAGGCAGACGCGGCGGCTACTACCTTGCAAACAGGGATTTTCAGCTGGCGGAACTTAAACTGCTTGTGGATGCGGTGCAGGTATCGCGCTTTATAACGCCAAAAAAGTCCGAAGAGCTTATAAAAAAGCTGTCCATGCAGACAAGCGTTTACAACGAGGACGATTTCCGCCGCAATGTTGTGCTTGCAAACCGCGCAAAGACAGCAAACGAGCATATTTATTACAATATCGACCACATACACACGGCTATTGCAAACCGCACGGAGATAACATTCAAATATATGGAATGGACGCTTGATAAGGAACTTGCGGAAAAATCCCGTCTTTACCGTGTATCGCCGTGGCTTTTGGTATGGGATGATGAGAATTACTATCTTGTGGCATATGACAACGCTTCGGGCGAAAAGCGGCACTACCGCGTGGACAAGATGAAAGATGTGTGTGTGACGCGCGCAAAATGCAAGCACGAGGAAAAATACAGGTCTCTTGACCCGTCCGAATACGGCAAAGCCACTTTCAATATGTTCAGCGGCGACCAGATGAAGCTGAAAATAAGCTTTGACAACAGTCTTATAGGCGTTGTGCTTGACCGTTTCGGCACGGATATAACCGTTATGCCGTTAGACCGCGAAAACTTCTGTGCCTATCTCGATATTGATGTGAGCCCCAAGTTTTTCGGCTGGCTCGCAGGCTTCGGCAATAAGGTGAAAATACTTGAACCTGCCGCTGCCGCAAACGAATACAAATGGTTTATATTGGATATTCTGAAGAATTATCAATAAAAAAATGGCCGAAAAGCCATTTTTTTATTGTTTGTTTTTTTTGAAGTAAACCCTTGTTTCCTTTACCACCACACCGCTCAGCGCAAACAGTGCGATCATATTCGGCAGAGCCATAAGGCCGTTGAAGATGTCGGCTATCGTCCAGACCTCCGAAACGGTCATATACGGACCGATAAACACCGCAAGGATATAAAGCCAGCGGAATATTTTTATTGCCTTTCCGTTTTTGCCGCAAAGGTATTCAAGACAGCGTTCGGAATAGTAGTCCCAGCCGAGTATCGTTGTAAAAGCAAAGAACACAAGGCAGAGCATAAGCAGAAATGCCGATATTTCCCCAGGGAAAGGCAGTCCCTTGTCAAAGGCATATGTTGTTATGCCAACGCCCACAAGCCCGGGCTGACTCCATGCATCGGTCATAACGATAGACAGACCCGTCATTGTACAGATAAGAATGGTATCTATAAAAGTACCCGTCATGGACACAAGGCCCTGTCTCACGGGTTCCTTTGTCTGCGCCGCAGCCGCCGCAATGGGCGCGGAGCCGAGACCCGCTTCGTTTGAAAATATACCCCTTGCAATACCGTTTTGTGCCGCAGCGATAATGCTGCCGACCGCACCGCCCGTTACCGCAGCAGGCGAAAAAGCACCTTTTACGATAGTGACTATCGCGGAGGGTATCTTATTCAGATTGCAGAGTACGAGCATAAGGGTAATTATTATATAGATGACAGCCATAAGCGGCACTACAAGCTGCGAAACACCCGCTATACGCTTAATGCCGCCGATAAGTACAAGCGCGACAAGCAGGCTAAGCACCATCGAAGCTATGACCACAGTCACGGAATATTCGCCTATATGCGGTATCACAACGGTATGCATCATATTCGGGTCGAAAAAGTTGTTCACGGCAGAAGAAATGCCGTTCACCTGCGAGAATGTGCCTATACCGAGTATACCTACGCAAACGCCGAAAAAGGCGAAGATTTTTGCAAGCCATTTCCACTTTTTGCCCATACCGCGCTCAATATAGTAAAACGGACCGCCGAGAGCGTGTCCCTCGTCATCCACGGTGCGGAAATGCACGGCAAGCAGACCCTCGGCATACTTCGTTGCCATACCGAAAAATGCCGCAAGTTCCATCCAGAAAAGCGCGCCCGGACCGCCTGCTGCGATCGCCGTTGCGACACCGACTATATTGCCCGTGCCTATGGTGGCCGAAAGTGCGGTACACAGCGCCGCAAATGACGTCACCTCGCCCTTGCCGCCTTCCTCGTTTTTTAACATATATTTAAGGGCGAGAGGCAGTCTTCGCACCTGCAAAAGTCCGAGCCTGACCGTAAGCATGATGCCGCCCGCAAGTATGATCGCCATAAGCGGCGGTCCCCATACAAAACTGTCTATCTTTGTCAGTATATCGCTGAATGTCATTGTTTGGTTTCTTTCCTTTCAAGAGAAGTTAGCTCCAGCGCGCCCATATTGTTTTTGAGCGTTACCGTGCCGACCGCTTCCTCGCGTGTATCGGGCATGGTAAGTTTCACTCCCTCAATTTTTTTATCTTTTAAAACCGTCCTTACAAAATCCTTGTCTATCTCGACACCGTGACTTTGCAGAACATCTTTCCATATGGTAAATTTGCAGCCGTTGCGCCAATTCGTACAGTAATAGCCCCTGCTGTTTTCAAGCACAACACCGCCGCAGTTCGGGCAGATACCGAGTATCTTGTCGGATACCGTGCGTTTGCCGCCCCTGCCGACACGTTCCGCGGGGAATTGCACATTGGTTTGGCTTTTATCCGCATTATCCACCAAAAAGCAGACATAGCGGCGGATGCTTGCCATAAAGCGTTCGGGCTCCATTTTGCCCTTTGCTATGGAAGAAAGGCCTTTTTCCCACTTGCCCGTAGTCTCTGCGGAGCGCAGCTCTGGCGGACAGACGGAAATTAACTTTACCGCCTTTTCCGTAGGCACGAGCGCCTTGCCGCTGCGTTTTACATAGCCGACCTGAATAAGCCTTTCTATTATGGCAGCCCTTGTTGCGGGCGTACCGAGACCCGAATCTTTAAGCTGCTCTTTCAGCGCCTCGTCCTCGACAAAACGTCCCGCATTTTCCATAGCGGAAAGCAGAGTCGCCTCATTATACGGCTGTGGCGGCTTTGTCTTTTTCTTGTTGGCTTTTATTGCCTTTAGATCAAAGGTATCGCCCTGTTTCACATCGGGCAGTACGACTTCTGTATCCTTTTTGCCTTTTTTCTCCTTATCGGCACGTTCAAGTGCTTTCCAGCCCATAGCAAGCACAGTCGTGCCGCGTGTGACGAATTTGTCAACGGCCGTATCCGTATTTATATCGGTAACTATTTTTGTGGTACTGTAAACATAATGCGGATAGAACACCGACAAAAAGCGGCGCACAACAAGGTCAAAGACCTTTGCTTCCCTGTCGCTCAATCCGTCGGTGCGCAGCCTGCCGTTTGTGGGGATAATAGCGTGATGATCGCTTATTTTGGTATTGTCTACTATACGCTTTGTTATAGGCAGTTTCTGCAAAGAGGTCACATAATCGGCCATTTGGCTGTATTCGTTTATGCCCTGCAATTTCCGCGCGATCTCCGTCAGCTGCGGTATCATATCATCCGAGAGATAGCGGCTGTCTGTACGCGGATAGGTGATAAGCTTGCGTTTCTCGTAAAGATCCTGTGCGGTATTGAGAGTTTCCTGCGCCGACATACCGAATTTTTTATTGCAGTCGCGCTGTAATTCTGTCAGGTCGTACAAAAGCGGAGGCGGCGTTTTCTTCTCCTCCTGCTCGACAAGGCTGACAACGCCCTGTTTGCCCTTGACGCGGGCGATTATCTCATCCGCCGTTTTTTTCTCGAATATCTTGGTATCGTTGTTGTTTTTTTCATCGAACCACAAGCCCGTATATGTACCGAGATCCGCTTCAAGTTCCCAATAATCGCGGCTGTCAAAACTGTCTATCTCTTGCTGGCGCGCAACTATTATCGCAAGTGTGGGTGTCTGCACCCTGCCTATGCTCAAAAGCACGTTGTAGCGTATGGTAAAGGCGCGGCTTGCATTTATGCCCACAAGCCAATCGGCTTCCGAACGGCAGCGCGCAGACTGATAGAGTTTATCATATTCCGCACCTGCTTTCAGCTTTGCAAAGCCGTCTGTTATGGCTTTATCCGTCATACTGCTTATCCAAAGGCGCTCGAACGGCTTTTTGCACTTGATTATATCATAGATATATCTGAAAATAAGCTCGCCCTCGCGCCCGCTGTCCGTTGCGCAGATAAGGCTTTCGACCTCTTTATCGTCTGCAAGCTTTTTAAGCACATTAAGCTGTTTTTTCGTACTTTGTATGGCTTTGAGTTTCAGCTCGTCGGGCAGGATGGGCAAAGTTTCTTTGCGCCAGCGTTTGAGATTCGGGTCATATTCCTCGGGGTCCCACAACGTCACAAGGTGGCCTACTGCCCAGCTGACTATATATTCATCATTGTAAAGGTATCCTTCGCCGTTTTTGCCGCACTTGAGAACACGCGCAATATCACGTCCCACAGACGGTTTCTCGGCTATTACAAGTTTTTTCATATTCGTTCTCCGAGTAATTAAGTATAAAGTATTTTTCGTTTGTTTCTTGACCTTACGTTATAAATTTGGTATTATTTATAGTAAGCGACAAAAGTCTTTGGACTTTGGGCGTTTACTTGCGCCGACTGCGAGCCGCAAAGCGGCTTTATTCCTTGTACGCAGTCGTGCGCATGCCCCGCAGGGTTATAGTAAAGGACATTTTTAAATGTCGTTTACTATATAATAAGCAGTTCTTCAAAGGAGGTAATCCCATGCAAAACTACAAAATATTCACCGACAGTTCCGCCGACTTGTCGGAAAACCTTATCAAAAAATATGATATAAGCGTTATACCGTATTATGTGACCATAGACGGCAAGAATTACCTTAAAGAAGGTATTGATATATCCAAAGAGGAGATCTTTGATGCACAGCGTTCGGGAATACTGACAAAGACTTCCCTGCCTGCCATAGATGATTATATCTCCGCTTTCCGTCCCGAACTCGAAGCGGGAAACGATATACTTTGCTACTGCCTTTCACAGAAACTGAGCGGCAGCGTACAAAGCGGCACAAATGCCGCAAATATGCTGCTGGAGGAATTCCCCGACAGACGTATTTTTGTTGTGGATTCAAGGCAGGCGACCTCGGGACAGGCGCTTGTTGTTGCCGAGGGTGCAAGAATGTGCCAAAACGGCATAGACCTTGCCAAAGCTGCCGAAATGACCGACACACTTGCCGAAAATTCGACAATAAAGTTTATGGTGGATGACCTCAAACACCTGCAAAAAGGCGGCAGAATAGGCAAAGCCGCAGCGCTTATAGGCACCATACTCAATATCAAACCCATTCTGAGCCTTACCGATGCCGAGGTAATGCCCGTAACAAAGGTACGCGGCAGAAAAAAAGCGCTTGATACCATATGCAAAGAAATGGAGGCATTTATAGGCGGCGAGCCCGATAAATACTGGCTGCTCACCACATCCTGCAACGGAGAGGAAGGCTGGGAAGAAATGGGCGCCGTGCTTGAAAAAGTAACGGGACTTAAACCCAATTTCGACTCTATAACAGTAGGTGCGACCATAGGCACCCACACGGGGCCAACCGCTATAGGTGTTGCCGCTGTTAAAAAATACGAATACCTACTTTAATATAATACATTAAATCCGGATAAATTGCAAGTCAAATAAGAAAAGAGGGATATACATGAGTGCGGAACCGATAATTGCGGCATTGGTCGTCTTTCAGCTTTTTTTGGGGACAGCGGCGGGACCTGCGGCAAAACTGCCCGAAATGGCGGTCGCCCGAACCGCGGTGCAAAGCGAAATAAAAACCGATAAACAAATTCGTTTCGGATTTGCGGACAGAGCGGAAGCTGCGGCTTTTATAGAGCAGAATGACGCATATTACAACAGTATGAATCAAATAAATATTGACTGGAGAATGGGAAAAACGGATGCGACACTTGCACAGTTGCGCAAATATGCAAAAGAGCAGGTACTTGACTTTACGGACGAGGAAAAGACGTTTTATCAAAGCCGTCTTGAAGTTTTGCAAAAAAGGCTTTTTGACCTTGGTTACGAATACGAGCTTGATGTGCCCGTGGTCTTTGTAAAATGCACCAACAAGGACGAGCTTGACTCGGCGGCATATACCCACGCAAACTACGTTTTCTTAGGTCGGGACATATACCGATATTACAAGCAGGAAATTATAGACGAGGCGTATGTTGACGAAGTGCTTGCACACGAAGTTTTTCATGTGCTGACAAGAAACGACCCCGATTTTCGCGCAAGGATGTACAAGGCGATAGGTTTTGAGATAGATGAAGAAATACCCTTCGGTGAGGATGTGAAGAAGGTCATAGCATCAAACCCCGACGTGACAAAATACGATTGCAGCGCATATTTCACCATTAACGGAAAAAAGAAAAAAGGCACGATAGTTTCTTACTTTGCCGCACCGTGGACAAAAGATGCGAATCCGTTTGACTATATGCTGCCCGGTGTGGTATTCTATGATGAGCCGAATAAGATCTATACGGTCGATGAGATATCGGACTTTTGGGATGTTGTCGGCAGAAATACCGATTATGTCATAGCGGCGGAAGAGTGCATGGCGGATAATTTTGCCTTTGCCGTTACCTATGGTATGGACGTGGACTATAAAGATCCCGAAATCCCGAAATATATACTTGAACATATAAAGGAATAATATAAAAGGAGAATAAAAAATGAAACTTGTTTTTGCATCCGACATTCACGGGTCGGCATACTACTGTGAAAAAGTGATAGAAGCATATAAAAAAGAGGGGGCGGAAAGGCTGATACTTCTTGGCGACCTGCTTTATCACGGCCCGAGAAACGACCTGCCGCGCGAATATGAACCCAAAAAAGTTACGGCAATGCTCAATGATATGAAAAACGAGATATTTGCAGTCCGCGGCAACTGTGAGGCGGAGGTGGATCAGATGGTGCTGGAATTCCCCTGCATGGCGGACTATATGCTTTTATACCTTGACGGCGGCAGATGCGCTTTTATAACACACGGCCACCTTTACAACACGGATAAACCGCCGCTTCTGAAAGACGGCGATCTGCTTATTCACGGTCATACACACGAAAAGGTAATGCGCGATACCGATAACTACACCTATATCAACCCCGGCTCGGCATCTTTGCCAAAAGATGATGATATACACAGTTATATGGTTTATGAGGACGGCGTTTTCACTATCAAGGATTTTGATATGAAGCCGATAATGAGTTATGAACTTAAAAATAATTGAAAAAATAGTTGAAAAATATGCAGCGGAAGTCGGAGATATCGCGGTAAAACTGATAGTCACGCTGATAATATTTATGATAGGCAGGCTGATAATAGCCCTGTTCAAAGGTATTATAAAAAAGACCGTCACAAAAAACAGCAAAATAAGCCCTCGCAAGGCAAAGACCATAGGTGCGGTAACGACAAGCGTTGTAAAATACACGGCTTATTTTGTGCTTATCTGCATACTGCTGAACTATTGGGGCGTGAACACGAGCTCACTGCTTACACTGGGCGGTGTTGCGACCGTTGCCGTAGGTCTCGGTGCGCAGAACATAATACAGGACATAATGACGGGTGCGTTCATACTTATGGAAGACCAGTTCGGTGTCGGTGATATAATCAGTACGGAGGGCTGTACGGGCGTTGTCGTGAGCATAGGTCTGCGCACGACCGTACTGCGCAGTATGGACGGAAATATGCACATCATACCCAACGGTCAGATAAAGATAGTTACAAACATGAGCAAGGAATTCAACCGCGGTATCGTTGACATCTGTGTTGCATATGAGGAAAACCTTGACCGCGTGCTCGGCATACTCGATGACGAGATGGAAAAGATATACTCAAACGAGCATATAGACGGACTTATCTCAAAGCCCGTTGTGCTGGGCGTTGAAGAGCTTGGCGACAGCGGAATAAGGATACGTATTTCCGCCGACTGCAACATAGGCAGGAATTGGGATGTGGAAAGACAGATAAGACGGCTTGTAAAAAACAGGTTTGACAAAGAGGGCGTGGAGATACCGTTCCC
>JAGAHK010000106.1 GCA_017627115.1 Bacillota bacterium
CGGGGCAGGAATTTTGTCGCGACGACGACCTCGTCGCGCTTCGCAAAATCCCGCAGCGCGCGACCGACATACTGCTCGCTGGTACCGCTCTGGTAACCGATCGCGGTATCGTAGAAGTTGACGCCCAGCTCCAAGCCGCGGCGGATGATCTCACGGCTGTGTTCTTCATCCAGCGTCCAGCTGTGTTGACCTCTTGACGGGTCGCCGAAGCCCATACATCCCATACATATGCGGGAAACATTAAGATCGGAGCTGCCGAGTTTTGTATATTTCATTTTCATACCTCCCATAAATACGCAGCAATAAGGGACTGAACCATTGAATATTATCACATTCTTAATGCGACAGCCCCTTTTATTATCTTTTCATTCTGACACAATGTCACTATAATTAGTATACAACTATTCTGACACAATGTCAAGATAAATAGAAAAAATTTTTTCATTTGTAACGAAAAAAACGGAAGCTCATAATCGGTTTGTATAGACAAACCATTATTTTGGATGATATAATTTAAGTATGATAATTTTTTAACAGAGAGGACGTATTTGGTCAATGAAGCTGACGGTTTGCATAGGCTCATCCTGCCATATAAAAGGCTCGCAGAATGTTGTTGAACAGCTGCAAAAACTTATAGAAAAACACGGGCTTGAAGATAAAGTTGACCTTTGCGGAAGTTTCTGCATGGGCAAATGCAGGCAGGGAGTCTGTGTTGCCGTTGATGACGAAGTTTTTTCCGTAAGACCCGAAAACACCGAACAATTTTTTGAAAATGAAATTTTGACAAAAATTTAACGACAGGAGGAATAATATGGCACACGCACTTACCTTAAAAAAATCCAACTGTAAAAACTGCTATAAATGTATACGTCACTGTCCCGTAAAATCCATACGTTTTTCGGGCAATCAGGCGCATATCATAAGCGAGGAATGTATTTTATGCGGACAGTGTTTTGTTGTGTGTCCGCAAAACGCAAAAGAAATAACAGACGGCACGGAAAAGACACGTATGCTGCTTATGAGCGGCGAGCCCGTTGTTGCAAGCATTGCGCCGTCCTTTGCGGCAAATTACGAGGGAGTGGGCATAGAGTCCATGCGTGAAGCCCTTAAAAAACTCGGTTTTTACGATGCGGAGGAAACAGCCCTCGGCGCGACCATGGTAAAGACGGAATATGAAAGACTGCTGCACGAAGAAAAGCGGGATATAGTCATATCATCATGCTGCCATTCAATAAATCTGCTTATACAAAAGCATTTTCCCGACCTTTTGCCGTATCTTGCGGATGTGCTTTCGCCTATGCAGGCACACTGCACCGATATAAAAAAGCGTATACCCAATGCAAAGACCGTTTTTATCGGTCCCTGCGTTTCAAAAAAGGACGAGGCGGAGGCATACCCCGATATTGTGGATGCCGTGCTGACATTTGAGGAACTGACAAATTGGTTCAAGGCAGAAAATATAGAGCCCGAAAAGAAGATAGTCAAAAACGAGAACAGCCGTGCAAGGTTTTTCCCGACAACGGGCGGCATACTCAAAACAATGTCGCTTGACGAGCCCGACTATACATATATGGCGCTTGACGGTGTGGAAAACTGCATAGCTGCACTGAAAGATGTGGAAAACGGCAATATACACAAATGCTTTATCGAGATGTCGGCATGCCCCGGCAGCTGTGTGGGCGGCCCCGTTATGGAAAAATACCACAGAAGCCCCGTAAAGGACTATATGTCGGTGGCAAACTTTGCGGGCAAAAACGATTTTGCCGTGGATATGCCCGACAGCAACGGTATGCGCAAAGATTTTTCGTATATTTCCACAAACAGCAAAATACCCAACGATCACGAAATAAAGAACATACTTAAACAAATGGGCAAAACACGCCCCGACCAAGAACTTAACTGCGGCAGCTGCGGCTACAACACCTGCCGCGAAAAAGCGATAGCCATATATCAGGGCAAGGCGGAGATCTCGATGTGTCTGCCCTTCCTTAAAGAAAAGGCGGAGAATTTCTCGGACATCATATCGAGGAACACGCCGAACGGTCTTGTCGTTGTGAACGGTATGCTTGAGGTGCAGCAGATAAATCAGGCTGCTCTCAAAATGATGAACCTGCGGTTTGCAACGGATGTGCTGGGCGAAAACGTGGTAAGGATACTCGACCCCATACCATTTATACAGGTACAGGATACGGGCATGGGCATTTTCAACCAGAGGACCTACCTTGCCGAATACGACCGCTATGTAGAGCAGACCATAGTACCCGATAACGACAGTGCGCTGCTTATCTGCTTTATGCACGATGTTACGGACGAGGAAAAGGAACGCGAAAAGAAAGAGGCAATAAGCCGCCAGACCGTTGAAGTGGCGGATAAAGTTGTTGATAAGCAGATGAGGATAGTGCAGGAGATAGCTTCGCTTCTCGGTGAAACGGCGGCGGAGACAAAGATAGCCCTGTCAAAGTTAAAGGAGTCGATTACCGATGAATGATCTGTGCGCCGAGATAGGCTGGAAAAGTATAAATCACTTTGGCGAGCAGCTCTGCGGAGATCATGTCGAAGTGATAGAAAAAAAAGACGGGTCGTCCGTTATCGTGCTTGCGGACGGTCTCGGCAGCGGTGTAAAGGCAAGCATACTCTCTACCCTTACCGCAAAAATAATTTCTACGATGATAGCCGAGGATATACCCATAGAGGACTGTATATCGACCATTGCGGATACGCTGCCCGTTGACAAAGCACGCGAAGTTGCATATTCGACCTTTACTATAATAAACCTTAAACCAAACGGCACCGCCGAGCTGATACAGTACGACAATCCCCATATCATACTTATACGCGACGGCGATTCGTCCTGGTACAAAAAGACGGAGACCACCATTGGCGGAAAACAGATATTCCGCTCCGAGATAAAGCTTAGGGAAAACGATATTTTCATAGCAATGAGCGACGGCTGTCCGCACGCGGGCATCGGTCTGTCCTATAATTTCGGCTGGAAGATCGAGGATATAGCGCGGTATATGGAGGGGCTTGCATCCATAGGCTATACCGCAAAAACGCTCTCCACCATGCTTGTTGATGAATGCGGCAGGCTTTACGGCGGCAATCCCGTTGATGATGCGACCGCCTGCGTTGTAAAGATACGCCGCAGGGTGCCGATGAATATACTCTTCGGTCCGCCGTCAAACCGTGACGACTGTGACAGGATGATGAGTTTGTTTTTCTCAAAGGCAGGCAAGCATATAATCTGCGGCGGCACCACTTCGACCATTGCCGCAAAATGGCTTGGTAAGCCCATAAAAACAAGCCTTTCTTTCGAGAACAAGGATATACCTCCCACTGCCGAGATAGAAGGCGTGGACCTTGTGACCGAGGGTGTGCTTACCGTAAGCAAGGTCATAGAATATGCAGAGGACCATGTGAACGAAAACAAGCTGTACGAACAATGGGAGCATTACAACAACGGTGCGGCGCTTATAAGCCGTATGCTTTTTGAAGAAGCAACGGACATAAACTTTTATGTCGGCACGGCGGTGAACCCCGCGCATCAGAATGCGGAACTGCCGCTCAACTTTCATGTGAAGATGCAGCTTGTGCAAAGGCTTACCGAAAGCCTGAAAAAAATGGGCAAGCATATAAAAGTAAGCTATTTCTGATATTTTTTATTTTTTAACAA
>JAGAHK010000001.1 GCA_017627115.1 Bacillota bacterium
CGGCAATAGCAGTATTGAACGCATCATCAAAAACCTGTGCGTCAAATTCTTTTTTGCCCGTTTTTATGGCATTCTCCACATATAATTCAAGCACCTTATGATAAAATGTTCCCTTATTCATGGCATTGAGCCATTCGTCAGGATTTTTGCGTATGTACTCAAGCTTCGGCTGTCCCTTTATGTGTTCGAAATAAAACTTAATGGAACACTCCAGCAATTCATTGATCACAGAAGCCGAAAACTCCTCGGGTCTCTTAGGTTCATACGCTGCTGGCTGTGCGGTCTCCGACAAAAGCAGGTCTATCTTCCGCGGGTCTGCTTCCACATGACCATAAAAATGGTTATATGATGTACGGTAGACACAGTCCTCCCGCTTTTTCCCCGACTCCGCCAAAAGATTTATATATATCGATGCCGGCGACATTATCTTTTGCTCTGCCGCATCATATGTGCTGTATACAAGCATAAACCTTGCCTTATCGTTTGATGCAAGGGTCTGACGCAGCGAATTGTTTTTATTAAGGTTTTTATCCCTTGAAAGCTCGGGATTTTCAACATATTCCTCCAGCTCTATATCGGAAAGCAGGGGGGATTGTATCTGCTGCGAAAGAAATTGCCTTGAAGAAAGCCCAACAATATAATTAAAGTTCTTCTCCGCCATATTATAGCCATTATAACGCACTGCGCTAACATATGCGCCCTCGGGTGCTTTATATATAACACGCATTTTTTCAAGACATTCCAGCATAACATCTATTGCCGAATCAAAGCTGTCAACAGGCATGATACGCATATATTTCAATGTATTTTCAAAGGATACGCGCGCAACCCTTTTGTCAAATGCGGTGTACTGCTCCCCCTCGGCATTCTTTTTGTTGAGCAGGTCTAAAAATGCGTTAAAAAGCACGTCCGTACTCTTAAAGCACGCGGGATCAAACAAAGCATATAAATCACCCAAAAAACGTTGTATTTTATTATCGTGCATTTCGGTGTATTTTTGATATCTGTCACGGCCGTAGCCCGTACTTATTTCACGGTCAAAGCCCGATAACGACCCAAGCGCCGCCGCAGGATTAAGCACCGCACATTCCAGCCCTTTGTACTCCCAGCCGTTTTTTACAAAAAGCAGTATATCATACATCAGGCGTATATAATCGTTGGACAGCCCTCTCACGCCCGTTTCAAATCTATACGGTATATTATGCGCCCCAAACTGTGCCGCTATGATATTTTCATATTCATCTGCGGTATAATATAATGTTACATTATCAAGTGTCGGTGCTTTTGCTGCTATATCGTCAACAACCGCTTTAACTTCGTTTGCCTTGCCATAAACCTCGACAAAATCAACGTTATCATAGTTTATTTTGTCATACATATCAATTTTGTCAATATCGTCATAGCTCTTACCCGAAAGGATTTCCGCCGCCCGCTTTTCAAGCAAGGTCAATTTCCTTGAAAACGCCAGCGCAAACTCGGCATTGTCATATTTTTTTCTGACTTCATGAAGCATACGGCATACATCATATTCATTGTTATTTTCAAGCTCCGTTTCATAGGCTGCTATCAGTTTGTTTATTTCCGATATTTTTTCGTTTTTGCCCTTAAGACGGTTCATCCGTATCTGATTTATTATTTTAAGTATCTCGTTATAGGCATCAAAACAATAATTCTGCTTTTGGATAAAGCCATAGCTACCGCTTCCCAACAGCCTGCCTATTATGGCCGTATACTCGATATTTTCCAGAAACTGCGGTATAACATTGCTCTCCGCCGCCTTTTCCGCAGCACATTCCTTTGCTATCTGCGAAAATGACATCACCTTTATATTAAACTTATACAGATCCTCGGCATTGCATTTTCTTATCATGCGGTTTATATTTTTTACGCTGTCTGTAATTATGATCTTTGTTTTATCCGTTTGTTTTTTTAAAAGCTCTTCTATACGCATTACTGCAAAACCTCCTTCATATTTTCATAGGTATCCTGTCTCATAAGCAGATACAGCTTTGCATTGGCACGCGATATACCCGTATACAACAGCTGCATATCCTCATAAAACGGCTTTGCCTCCGAATCGGCAAGCACAACAATGGGAGAATCAAGCCCCTTAAAACTGTACACTGTGCAAAAAACGGGGATTTCCTTTGTGTACACATGGTTGGGGAGCAGCAATTCCATGCCTGCATTTTCCGGACTGCCGTAAACCCTGTGCAGATCGCTGTTTTCAAAATTTTTAAAACTAAGAAATGCTATGCTGCTTTTGTTTACGCCGTCCTTTTCCCATCTACCGTACAGACTGTCCATATGTGACTTCAATTCTTCATCATTGCCATAAACAAGTATTTTCACCTCTTCACCGTAATCGGACATAAGCGTATCCGAAAGCGGCGTTTGTGTGACCTTAGCGTTAAACTCCGCTATTGCCTTTGTGTTGCGGCAGTTGATATCCAGATCGCAGTACTTTACGCCCGTGTTTGCGCTAAGCCACTTAAGCATATTTTCAAAATCCGTCACCTCGTCCGGCGTTTTTCGCGGCAAGGCATATATATTTTGCTCGGCATCATAAAAGATAGCCCAATTTCCGTTTTTAAAGCCGCCCTTTACATAGCTGTCCAGAATAACCTTGAAATTTTCAACAAGAATATCCTGCGCTTCGTCTATTATCATATAATCGTATTCAAGAGCCGCTTTCTCCTCTGCAGACATCTTTTGGATAGCTTCGGCACAAAGTTTAGGCCATATTTTCTTGTAATAATTGTCCTTTTCGATTTTTTCTATTTCATCGGAAAAGGCAACTATTTCGGGCAGCTTTGCGTGCAGATGCGTTATATCTATATTGGGCACATCGGCAAGTGCGGCGGCAATATCTCCTGCGATAATTCTGTTATATACCAAAAACAGCACCTTTTTGCCTTCTGCCGCCTTTTGCTTTGCAAACTCTTGTGCCATAAGTGTTTTGCCAGTGCCTGCGCCGCCCCTTACCGCAAGCTGCGGATTATTCCTGTGGCTCTGCATGATAAGGCGCTGTGTTTCGGTAAAGCGTATCATTTCCGTCTCTATTTTACCCAGTTTTGACCTGAGCGTTTCCACAAAGGTAAAATTGGGGCGTATAAACGACACAAGCGCTTCTATCTGACTTTCTGATAATGGTTTTTTATGGTTGTTATTGCTGTAATCCAAATCATACAAGTCATGTATATATTGGTTGACATTATCAGTATTTTGATCAAAAACCAGTCTTTTGTCATACTGTATCGTCGAAATATCAAAAACTATATCGGGAAACACAACACCATGTGCAAACGAGCATTTGCTGTTTACCGCGAGAACATTGTCAATTATAGTTTTTCTTATAGCCGTTATATTATCGTTTGCCTGTTTAAACGGATCCTTATGCTCATTTTCCAAATACTCTCCTTTGCTGTTCCAATAGAGGAACTGTCCGTTCCGATACTTGACTGTGCCGCCCTTTACCTCTAGGCAAAGCACACCACGTTTGCAGACTATAACAAAATCCGCTTCACCGAAAATTTTGTCCTTATACACAGGCAACCCGATGGAATGGAAAACATATGCACCAGGTATTGTAAGCTTTTCTTTAAGAATATAAAAAAATCTCTGTTCCGCACCATTAGATTTTGTAATATAAGGTTTATCGGGTATAAATGTTGCCATAATATTGCACCTCCTGCATTTTATACAAAACTTATGCTAATATTATATCATAAATCGACAATTTTCACAACAGAAAGTTCCTC
>JAGAHK010000107.1 GCA_017627115.1 Bacillota bacterium
CAGGATGGTATGTCAAGAGCTATACGCCCCGTTCACACAGCTATGGACGGCGATACGGTATATGCAATGAGCACGGGCAGTTTTGCGGCCGATTTGAATGTTGTGGGCACTTTAGCCGCAAGGGTGCTTGAAAAGGCTATTGCAAATGCGGCAAAAAATGCGGAGACCATGTACGGGTTTACCGCTGCAAAAGATTTGGATTTTTAAGATTTTTAAGGATATGATAGTATTTTGAACAAGACACGGATATTAAAAGAATATTTCGGACATTCGGCTTTCCGCGGCGGTCAGGAAGAACTTGTTGACGGTATATTGAGCGGACACGATGTTCTTGGCGTTATGCCTACGGGTGCAGGCAAATCCGTGTGTTATCAGGTGCCTGCACTGATGCTCGACGGTATGACGATAGTTGTTTCGCCGCTTATCTCGCTTATGAAAGACCAGGTAAGCGCACTTCGTCAATCGGGCATAAATGCAGGCTATATCAACAGTTCGCTCGATGCCGGACAGTCGCGTGCCGTTTACCGTGCCGCTTATTCGGGTGAGATAAAAATACTCTATGCTGCGCCCGAAAGACTATTGACAGACGGTTTTCTGAACCTTTGCACACAGGTGAAAATACCGCTTGTGACAGTGGACGAGGCACATTGTATATCGCAGTGGGGTCAGGATTTTCGCCCGAGTTACCTGCGTATAGCGGAATTTATCAAAACTCTGCCCGAAAGACCCGTCACTGCGGCATTTACCGCAACTGCGACCGAACAGGTGCGTAACGATATTAAAGAACTGCTCGGGCTTAAAAAGACGATAGAGATAACAAAAGGCTTTGACCGCAAAAACCTGTATTTTTCGGTGCAGAAGCCCAAAAGCAAGTATGACTCGCTTGTGGAGCTTCTGGATAAGACACCCGATAGATGCACCATAATCTACTGTCTCACTCGAAAGACCGTTGAGGATGTGTGTCGAAAACTCAATATAAACGGCTTTAAAGCTACACGCTACCATGCAGGGCTTTCCGATGCCGAACGCAGAAAAAATCAGGATGATTTTATTTTTGACCGCAAAAATATAATGGTCGCAACAAATGCTTTCGGTATGGGTATAGATAAATCAAATGTAGGGCTTGTTGTACATTACAATATGCCCAAAAACATGGAAAGTTACTATCAGGAAGCAGGCAGGGCGGGCCGTGACGGCAGCGATGCCGAATGTGTGCTTTTTTACAGCGGACAGGATGTGCGCACGAACCGTTTTCTTATAGATAACACGGATGATAATCCTGAGCTTACGCGCGAACAGCGCCGCGAGATACGCAGGCTCGATATAGAGCGTCTTGACAAAATGACGGGCTACTGTCTTTATACACGCTGTTTCCGCAGATATATACTCGGTTATTTCGGCGATATGGCGCCCGAAAACTGCGGCAACTGTTCAAACTGCCTTGCGGATTTTGAAACGGTGGATATGACGGTCGAAGCGCAGAAAATACTCTCCTGTGTTTACCGCCTCAAACAGCGCGGTATAGGTTTCGGCAAGAACTCGCTTATTGATGTGCTGCGCGGCAGCCAAAATGCGAAGCTTGCAAAATATGATCTTTCCGATCTTTCTACATATGGCATAATGTCGGATGACAGCGCCGAAAACATCGGCGATATAATCGACAGCCTTATCGGCAGGGGCTATCTGAAACAAACGGGTGAGTATATGATACTTGATACTACCGAAACTTCGCCTGCCCTTGTACGGGGAAAAATAAAGTTTATGTTCAAAAAACGCAAGCCAAAGGCGGAGGTCAGGGCGCGTTCAAATGTTTACGATGTTGATTATACCCTGTTTTCACAGCTTAAAGCCCTGCGCTCGGAGATAGCAAAACGCGAAAGAACAGCGGCGTATATCATCTTTTCGGATGCCGCACTTCGCGATATGTGCAGAAAAATGCCCACGACCATAGAGGAATTTCTGGAGGTCGCAGGCGTTGGCAAGCTTAAAGCAAAAAAATACGGCACCGAGTTTACGGAATGTATACGGGATTATATAAAATTATACATAATAATACTGCGCAGCTTTTAAAGCAGGCGCAGTATTTCTTTTTTCAGCCTGCCCATTATCTTTTTTTCAAGCCTTGATATATAGCTTTGACTTATGCCCAACAGGTCGGCAACTTCTTTCTGGGTCTTTTCCCGTCCGCGGTGATTAAGCCCGAACCGCAGTTCAACTATCTCCCTTTCACGCTCGTTCAGCTTGCTCAATGCGGTGTTGAGCAGCTGTTTATCCACTTCCCACTCAATATCTTTGTATATTATATCGGTGTCGGTGCCAAGTACATCGGCAAGCAGAAGCTCATTGCCCTCCCAATCCACATTCAGCGGCTCGTCAATGGAAACTTCCGTTTTCTGCCGCGCCGTCCGCCGCAGATACATCAGTATCTCGTTTTCTATGCAGCGTGAGGCATAGGTCGCAAGCTTTATCTTTTTATCCAATTTGAATGTGTTTATCGCTTTTATCAGACCTATCGAACCGATAGAGATAAGGTCTTCCATATTTACTCCCGTATTTTCAAACTTTTTTGCTATATATACCACAAGGCGCAGATTTTTTTCTATAAGGGTCTTTTTTGCGGCATCCGCATTCTCACCCGAAAGCTGCGCAAGCAGTTTCGCTTCTTCCTTTGGCGGCAGCGGCGCAGGCAGGTCGGAAGCGCCGCCTATGTAATATACACCTTTTCTTTTTCCAAATCCCAGAATATGCAGCAGAATTTTAAGTAACATTTTGTCCTCCTTATTAATATTTAC
>JAGAHK010000108.1 GCA_017627115.1 Bacillota bacterium
ACAGTTTGTTTCAAACAAAAGTTTTGTATTTATCTATATAGTTATGCTTATAATGCTTGTGATACCGCTTGTTATATGGGCGCGCAGCTTTAAGGTGAATGAACCTTATGACAACCCCGCACAGCAAAGAAAAATACGTGCAAAATGGCGTGACAGACGCCGCTGGGCGAGTACGGCAATGGTCTGCTGTCTTTTGTCGGTGCTCAATCTTACCGCTGTTAAGGCTTATAACGAAAAGGAAGCGGAGATAACGCCTGCCGAGGAATGTGAGATACGCGACAACTGTATGTACGTTTCCCTTGAACAAGTGGGTGACGGACATTTGCACCGCTTTGCACATATTTCCGACAACGGTGTCGAGATACGTTTCATCGTTATCAAAAAGCCCAATTCAAGCGCATTTGGTGTTGGTCTTGATGCCTGCGACATTTGCGGTAAAACGGGTTATTACGAAAAAAACGATCAGGTGGTATGCAACCGCTGTGATGTTGTTATGAATGTGAATACTATCGGTTTCAAGGGCGGCTGCAACCCGATACCAATTGATTACAAGGTCGAAAACGGCTATATCATTGTACCGATAGATGTGCTTCTGGAGCACGAAAAAGAGTTTAAATAAGTTAAACAGGAGGACGGGATCATGTTTTTCAGAATGATATTCCGCGCGCTTTTCAGGCAGAAGGGCAAAATGCTTATGATAGCCTTTACCATAGCTCTCGGCGCTTCCCTCGCAACTGCGATGCTCAATGTTATGATGGATGTCGGCGACAAAGTCAATCAGGAGCTGAAAACATACGGCGCCAACATAACCGTTGTGCCAAAGCAGGCTTCCGTTATCAACGAGCTATACGGGCTTGATGAGAGTGAGGAATCGGGTGCTTACCTTAAAGAGGAAGAACTCGGAAAGATAAAGACGATATTCTGGGCATTCAATGTGGTCGATTTTGCACCGTTTTCGGATACCCATGCAAAGCTTGACGACGGCAGTGAAGTCCTGCTTGTCGGCAGCTGGTTCGATCATCATCTTGAACTGCCTACGGGCGAAACACTTAATACGGGAATGACAAATCTGCGCAGCTGGTGGGAGATAACTGAAGGCAGATGGCTTGACGAACAGTCGGGAGATAAAAATGCGGTAATGGTCGGCTCTGTGCTTGCACAGAAAAACGGAATAAAGGCAAATGACCGTATAAGGCTTACCACGAAACACGGCAGCGAGGAACTTATAGTTTCGGGCATTTTTGATGCGGGCGGTGACGAGGACGAGCATATGTATGCACCTCTGGATGTTGTACAGAAGCTTTCCGATACAGACGGCAAGCTCACAAGCATTGAGGTCAGCGCACTTACCACACCCGACAACGACCTTGCAAGAAAGGCTGCAAAGGACGGCCCCAAATCACTTGGCGCAGCCGATTACGAAACATGGTACTGTACGGCATATGTAAGCTCTATTTGTTATCAGATACAGGAAGTCATAACCGACAGTATCGCCGCACCCGTAAGGCAGGTAGCGGAGTCGGAGGGCGCAATACTTGAAAAAACACAGCTTCTTATGATACTTATAACGGTTTTGAGCCTTCTGGGTTCTGCTCTGGGCATATCGAACCTTGTTACCGCCTCGGTAATGGAGCGCAGCAGCGAGATAGGTCTTATAAAGGCTGTCGGTGCGCATGACGGTGCAATAACCCTGCTCGTGCTTTCCGAAATAATCGTTACGGCAGTCGCAGGCGGTCTTGTGGGATATTTTGCGGGCTTTGGCTTTGCACAGGTCATAGGCCATACGGTCTTTGGCTCGGCTGTTGAGATGAAGCCCATAGTTATACCCATTGTTGCCGTGCTTGTTGTTTTTGTAACGCTTGCGGGCAGCATACCTGCAATAAGGATGCTGTTGAGATTAAGACCCGCAGAAGTTCTGCACGGAAGATAGGAGGGCAAAAATGAAAAAGCAGAAAATGTTTTTCAGAATGATAACCGCAGCCCTTATCCGCCAACATTCAAGGATGCTGGTCGCACTGCTTGCGATCGCGGTAGGCGCGACTATCCTTTCGGGACTTGTGACCATATATTATGATGTGCCACGGCAAATGGGAGCACAGTTTAGAAATTATGGCGCAAATATGCTTCTCCTGCCCTCGGGTGAGGGAGAGTTCAACGAAGCTACGGTGAATAATGCGCTCGGTGTTGTCAACAAGGAAAATCTTGTCGGTGCTGCGCCTTACAGATATGAATCGGTATTCATTAATGAACAGCCCGTAATTGCCGCCGCAACAAATATGGACGGTGCAAAGGCGGCAAGCCCGTATTGGCTTGTTAACGGAAATTGGCCTGCGGCGGAAAACGAGGTGCTTGTAGGCAAATCACTTGCGGCTGTGCTTGGTGTTAAAGAGGGCAGCAGCATAAATGTAGTTTACGGTGAAGAAAGCAGGGCGGCCAAAACAGAGGCTGATGCAGAAAAGACCGCAGAAAAAAAAGATATAAAAGAAAAAGATATAAAAGAGAATAAAGCCGAAAAGAGTAATGAGACCGATGTAAGTGAAGAAAAAGAGGGCATGCCCTTTACTGTTTCGGGTATACTTGAAACGGGCGGCAGTGAGGAAGATTATATCTTTATTTCCCTTTCGGATATGGCGGTGCTCACGGGCAAAGGCGGCAGGCTCGATGCTGCCGAATTGAGTATTTCGGCATCACAGGATGAGCTGAAAGCCTATGCCGACAAAATATCGGCACAGAACAGCGCGGTATCGCCAAGACTTGTAAAGCGTGTTACCCAATCGGAAACAACGGTGCTTACAAAACTACAGGCGCTGGTATTTCTTGTAACGGCAGTGGTACTGCTGCTTACAATGATATGTGTCGCAACTACGATGATGGCAGTCGTTGCGGAAAGACGAAAAGAAATAGGTTTAAGAAAGGCTTTGGGTGCATCTGATTCAAGCATAATCGCAGAGTTTATGGGTGAGGGGCTTTTGCTCGGCGGTGTAGGCGGCCTGCTCGGTGTTATATTCGGCTTTGCCTTTGCGCAGGCGGTCAGTATGAATGTATTTAACAGCTCAATAAATTTCAGACCCCTTATACTGCCCGTTACGGTCATTGTATCGGTGCTTGTGACAGGTCTTGCGTGCCTGCTTCCCGTAAGAAATGCGACCGATGTTGACCCTGCACTGGTATTGAAAGGAGAATAAAAAAGAATGAGTCTTTTGGAGATAAAAAATATTTCAAAGATATACGGCGAGCTGAAAGCGCTTGATGATGTCAGCCTTAAAGTCGAAAAAGGTGAGTGGGTGGCTATCATGGGACCTTCGGGCTCGGGCAAAAGCACGATGATGAATATAATAGGCTGTATGGATAAGCCGTCTTTGGGTCAGGTGCTGCTTGACGGTGTGGATATATCGAAAGAGAGCAACAAAAACCTTACAAATATACGGCGTGACAAAATAGGTCTTATCTTCCAGCAGTTTCATCTGGTAAACTATCTTACGGCGGTGGAAAATGTTATGGTATCGCAGTACTACCACAGTATGCCCGATGAAAAAGAGGCAATGGAAGCTCTTGCAAGGGTAGGGCTTGCGGAGCGTGCAAAGCATCTGCCAAGTCAGCTTTCGGGCGGTGAACAACAGAGAGTGTGCATAGCGCGTGCACTTATAAACTACCCCGAGATAGTGCTTGCCGATGAACCGACGGGTAATCTTGATGAAGCAAACGAAAACATAGTTATAGATATTTTCAGACAGCTTCACCGTGAGGGTACAACGCTAATTGTTGTTACCCATGACCCCGAAGTGGCGGAGGTGGCACAGCGCACGCTTGTGCTTGAACACGGCAGGCTTGCCAAAGAAATAGTAAACGAGAATTTTAAGGATTGATCATACAGGTGAATATTATGAAGAAGAAAATTTCGGCGCTTATGATGTTATTTGCGCTTTCACTGCTTGCAGGCTGTTCTTCTGGCTACAAGGACGGTACATATGAGGGCAAAAGCAGTCCGGATGATAAAGGTGAGTACGCAACGGTAAAAATAACCGTTGCCGATAATGTCATTACCGACTGCGTTTTCAAAACATTTGAATCAAACGGCGAGGAAAAGGGCGAGAACTACGCAAAAAGTTCCGAAGAAGCCGCTGTTGCCGTTGCGTCCGTAGCCGAGTATGAAAAACAGCTCAAACAAACGGGTGATATTGCGCAGGTAGACAGCATATCGGGCGCAACACAGAATTACAACCAGCTCAATGAAGCGGTATATGACGCTTTGAGCAAAGCAAATTAAATTACAGTCTTGTTCATTTTAAAAAGGGACTGCCGCGATCATAAACACGGCAGTCCCTTTTGTGTGTAAGAAACTTTTTATTTCAATACTTCTATTGCGTTTGAAAAAACATTTTTGTCTTTTTATTATTTTATTTCGCCGTGCCATTCCTGCAACGATTTGAGATTGTTGTCATTGCTGTTCTTGACACGCTTTATACCCTCGGCTGTTGCCTTTGCGGCAGCCATTGTTGTCATATAAGGTATTTTTGATTTGATAGCAGCCTTTCTTAAATAGCTGTCGTCATGTATACCTTCTTTACCGACGGGTGAGTTGATAATAAGCTGTATTTTGCCGTTTGATATAAGGTCGAGTATATTCGGTCTGCCCTCGTATATCTTGTTGACCTTTTCTACGGGTATGCCTGCTTCTGCAATAAGGTCGCAGGTCCTGCCTGTAGCGATTATCTTGAAGCCGTCTTCGTAGAAGCTCTTTGCAAGTGCCGCAGCTTCGGGCTTATCCTGCTTGTTAACTGAAATAAGCACTGTACCCTCAAGCGGAAGGAGAGCCTGTGATGCTTCTTCTGCCTTGTAGAATGCCTCGCCGCTTGTGTGTGCCAGACCGAGAACTTCGCCTGTGGAGCGCATTTCGGGTCCGAGTACGGGATCGACTTCCTGGAACATATTAAACGGGAATACGGATTCCTTAACACCGTAATACGGTATTTCTCTATCCTTTAATTCGGGCACGGGTGAAGGTCTGCCCGTGAGTTCCGATGTGATAATATCTGTTGCAAGCGGTACCATCCTTATGCCGCAAACTTTAGAAACAAGCGGCACTGTACGTGATGCACGCGGATTTGCTTCAAGCACGAATACCTTGCCATCCTCAATAGCATACTGCATATTCATAAGACCGACAACGTGCATTTCTTCTGCGATCTTGCGGGTATATTCCTTGATCGTTTTAAGGTTTTCGGGTGAGATATGCTGTGAGGGTATGATACATGCCGAGTCGCCCGAGTGAACGCCCGCAAGCTCAATATGCTCCATAACAGCGGGAACATAAGCGTGTGTGCCGTCACTTATGGCATCTGCTTCACATTCCATAGCCTGATGCAGGAAACGGTCGATAAGAATAGGTCTGTCGGGTGTTACGCCAACAGCCGCATTCATATAATCCACCATGCTTTCGTCATCGTAAACAACTTCCATACCGCGGCCGCCGAGTACGTAGGACGGGCGCACCATAACGGGATAGCCTATCTTGTTTGCAATAGCCGTAGCTTCATCAACAGTGGTAGCCATACCCGATTCGGGCATAGGTATGCCAAGCTTGTCCATAATATTTCTGAACTGGTCGCGGTCTTCCGCAAGGTCGATGACCGCAGGGGAAGTACCGAGTATCTTTACGCCGTTCTTTTCAAGGTCGGCAGCAAGGTTAAGCGGTGTCTGACCGCCGAACTGTGCGATAACGCCAACGGGTTTTTCTTTTTTGTATATGCTTAAAACATCTTCAAGCGTAAGAGGCTCGAAGTAAAGCTTATCGGATGTATCGTAGTCTGTGGAAACCGTTTCGGGGTTGCAGTTTACGATAATGGTCTCAAAACCAAGCTTTTTAAGCGACTGTGCGGCATGAACACAGCAGTAGTCGAATTCGATGCCCTGACCTATACGGTTGGGGCCGCCGCCAAGAATCATTACCTTTGGCTTTTCGCTCTTAACGGGGTTGTTTTCGGCTGCGTTGTAAGTGGAGTAGAAGTATGAGCTGTCCTCCGTACCGCTTACGTGTACCTGATCCCATGTTTCCTCAATGCCGAGAGATTCACGCTTTTCGCGTATATCCTGCTCGGGTACGCCGAGGATCTCGCTTAAATATTTATCGGAGAAACCGTCCTTCTTTGCCTGTTCAAGTGCTGCATCGGAAGGTACCTTGCCCGAAAATTCCTTAACGAGCATCTCTTCTTCTTCAACAAGCTCTTTCATCTGCTCTATGAAGTAGGTCTTTACCTTTGTTATATTGAATATCTCCTCAACTGTTGCGCCCTTGCGAAGAGCCTCGTACATAACGAAATGACGCTCGCTTGAAGGGGTGATGAGCAGTTTTAAAAGCGTTTCTTTTGAAAGGTCATAGAAATTCTTTACATGACCGAGACCGTAACGGCCTTTTTCAAGTGAGCGGATCGCTTTCTGGAAAGCTTCCTTATAGTTTTTGCCTATGCTCATAACTTCGCCGACTGCGCGCATCTGTGTGCCGAGTTTGTCCTCAACGCCTTTGAATTTCTCAAATGCCCATCTTGCGAATTTTACAACGATATAGTCGCCGTCGGGAACATATTTGTCAAGTGTACCGTATTTGCCGCAGGGTATCTCCGAAAGGGTGAGACCCGACGCAAGCTTTGCCGAAACAAGGGCGATAGGGAAGCCCGTAGCCTTTGATGCAAGTGCGGATGAACGTGATGTACGGGGATTGATCTCGATAACGATGATACGGTCTGTTACGGGGTCGTGTGCAAACTGTACGTTTGTACCGCCGATAACTTCAATAGAGTCAACTATCTTGTATGCCTGTTCCTGAAGACGTTTCTGAACATCCTCGGAAATCGTGAGCATGGGCGCCGTACAGAAAGAGTCACCCGTGTGTACACCGAGAGGATCCACGTTTTCAATAAAGCATACGGTTATCATATTGCCGTCCTTGTCGCGGACAACTTCAAGCTCCAGCTCTTCCCAGCCCAATACGGACTCTTCGACAAGTACCTGACCTACAAGACTTGCCTGAAGACCGCGTGCGCAGACTGTTTTTAACTCGTCTTTATTGTATACAAGACCGCCGCCTGCACCGCCCATGGTGTAAGCGGGACGCAGAACAACGGGATAGCCGAGTTCGTCTGCAATTGCAAGTGCCTCGTCAACGCTGTATGCAACGTTGCTTCTTGCCATTTCAATGCCAAGCTTGTTCATTGTGTTTTTGAACTCTATTCTGTCCTCGCCGCGCTCAATGGCATCAACCTGAACACCGATGACCTGTACATTGTATTTATCAAGTATGCCAAGCTTGTTAAGCTCTGCACAAAGGTTAAGACCCGACTGTCCGCCGAGGTTGGGCAGAAGAGCATCGGGGCGCTCCTTTGCGATTATCTGTTCAAGCCTGTGCGCATTAAGCGGCTCGATATAAGTAACATCAGCCATTTCGGGGTCGGTCATTATGGTAGCGGGGTTTGAGTTTACAAGCACTATCTCGTAGCCAAGGCTTTTAAGCGCTTTGCACGCCTGTGTGCCCGAATAGTCGAATTCGCAGGCCTGACCGATTATAATGGGACCCGAGCCGATGATAAGAACTTTTTTTATATCTGTTCTTTTTGGCATTTTTCTTTTTCCTCCTTTGTTTTTATGGCATAAGGCTGTTGAAATGCCTTTAAATCCAAGTATGCCCAAAATTCTGATTATATTATATCACAGTCTTAAAATAATTGCTATAAAATTTTTGTGAATTTTGAAATTTTTTGTAAAATAAAAAAATGTCAAAAAAATCATATCAAAAATTTAAGGTTGAAATAAAACCGAAAAAAGGTTATAATGTTATTAAGTATATATTCTTTAGAGTCAGAGGAGTGTTTGGCATGGCAGATTATGAAGTACAGAAGATAGAACTGACAGGAGTACCGAATGCAAGGCAGCTTGGCGGCTATATCGGGCACGGCGGCAAAAAGGTGAAAAACAATGTTTTGCTGCGCACTGGCTCGCTTACAGGTGCAAACGAAAACACAATAAAACAGCTTGAAACATATTATAATTTAGGCAGTCTTATAGACTTGCGCATGAGACCCGAACGTGAGGTGCAGCCCGATCCCGATATTTCGGGTGCAGAGTATTATCCTCTTTCCGTGCTTGATTCGCTTGTGGTGGATGAAAAGGATCTTGAAGCATATCTGAAAGCTTTTGCTCTTGCAGACCTCGGTCAGCGTTATAAACTGCTGTTTGAAAGCAATATAAAAATAGATACTGCCGATATATATTCACAGATAGCTTTCAGCGAAAGCGGCATTGCGGGATATACACGTATGTTTGAGATACTGCTTGACAATCCGGAAAATTCGGCGGTTTTGTTCCACTGTACACAGGGCAAGGACAGAACGGGTATTGCCGCAGCACTTATCTTATCGGCGCTTGGCGTTGACAGACAGACTATAATTGAAGATTATCTTCTTACAAATGTTGCTTACGCAGACACCATAGAGGCTCTGCGTGAGGAGGTAATGCGCATAAAGCCCGAAATGCTCGAATTTGCGCTTTTTGTCGAAAGCGTTAATGCCGCATTTATCCAACCTGTTTTTGATACTATGGATAAGGAATACGGCAGCGCTTTGGGATTTATACAAAATGCTCTCAAAGTGAGCGATAAGGGCATAGAGGAACTTCGCAGGCTTTATCTTGAATAAGCTTTTTGCGATCTGTATTTTAAAGGTGAAAGAATAATTTACGGGGAAAGGGGTGGCTTTTATGAAATTCAGGTATGTAAGGATACAGGGCAAGGAACTTGCCGAGAACACAAAGTATGCAAAAGGTGTTTTCAGTATGTGCTGGCAGCTTGTTCAGGACGATGTTATGGAAGAAGAGGACGCCGACTTGTTCAAGGAGATAGACAAATGGTTTTCGGAAGTGCTGCCATACCCGCCGCAGTGTAAAAACCAGGAAAAAGTCGTCTGCTTTTTCAAGACGGAAAATTCGGATGAAATGATGAAAATGATCGGCCCCGCAATGTGGCTGCTTGAAAAATATAATCATCCGTTTTATGTGGTATACACGAATTTTCCCGGAGAAATAGTATATGAGGACAAGTATCAGGTGGCAGTTAAAGTTGACGATGATGTCAGGGTAGAAAAACTCCAGCAGTCATGGACGCCCGAATAAATAATAACCTGTTTGACGTTGGATTTTGGGCATTATCTTTTTGCTGTTATAATTCGGCTGGAAGATTGCCAATATTTCTGCGGAATACGAATATCATTGACTAAATTTTTTAATAAATTAAGGAAAAAACTATGAGCAGATCTGTTTTTTTTAGGAAATTAACGGCAGCCGTGTTTTCGGCTTTTATTATCGGCGCAGCCGCGGAGGTTTATGCGGCGGAGTATGAAAATGTACCTGTTTCGCGTTTTCGCGTAAGCAATATATCGCCTATGGTGGAGACCGATATGGATTATACCGATTGGCAGTACAACGAGTGGGATGACGACCATGTTGTCTATCTGCCTGCGACTGCCGACCGCAGCAGTCTTGTGATAGATATTGACTGCGAGGGCGAACTTTGTCTTAACGGTGTGCCCGTGGTTTCGGGCAAAATTACGGATATACTGTCTTCCGCCGATGAATTCAAAGTTACGGTCAACGGCACAGACTGCGGCAGACTGCGCGTTATGCAGTCAAACCTCGGCTGTATTTATATCGCAACGTCAACGGGAGGTCTTGATGCTCTCGATAAAAACAAATACCTTACCGAAACGGGCAAGGCGCTTATGCTTGACAGTGACGGCGTTATCGTGTACGAAGGAGATATTGAAAAACTGACTTCGCACGGCAATTCGTCGTGGAATTACAGCAAGAAAAAACCGTATAATCTTAAACTGCCCGCAAAAGCTGACCTTTACGGTATGGGCAAGGCGAAAAAATGGGCACTTATAGCAAATTATCTCGACCATTCCATGATTCGCAACAAAATAACTATGGAAATGAGCCGCGCAGTCGGTATGGAATATGTTATGGATTCTGTTTTTGCCGATCTGTATGCGGACGGTTCGTACCGCGGTACATATGAGCTTTATGAGCGTGTGCAGATACAGAAAAACCGAGTGAATATCCGCGATCTTGAAGAAGAGACCGAAAAAATGAATGTATACAGTCTTGACCAATATCCCCGCATTGCGGTGGGCGCTGAAAATACGGGCACTTTCCGCCCCGACAGCTATAAATACTATGATATACCCGAAGACCCCGAAGATATAACGGGCGGCTACCTTTTGCAGTTTCAGCTGTGGAACAGGTACGGTTCAAAGGCTGAAAGCGGCTTTTGTACATCTCACGGCAAGGCAGTGGAGATAGACAGTCCCGAATATGCGTCAAAGGCACAGACGGAATATATACGCACCTTTGTGCAGGAGCTTGAAAATGCGATATATTCCGAAACGGGCTATAACGAACTTGGCAGGCATTACAGTGATTATATGGATGTGGACTCTTTCATCAGGGCTTATCTTGTTGAGGAGATAAGTATGGATATAGATGCCGAGAATACAAGCTTTTTTATGTATAAAGACAGCGACCTTAAAGGCGACGGCAAACTGCATTTTGCTCCATCGTGGGATTTTGACTTTGCATACGGCTGTTTTCCCACAAGCCGCACAAATGAGAACGGCGAAATGGTATATTCCTATAAGACGGACAATCTCTATGCCGCAAAAGCGCCAAACAGCGGTTACGGCGAGGATTATATAATACAAAACAACCTTTCCGTCAGCGGCACCAATTGGGCGGGCAGTCTGATGAAAAAAGAGGAATTTGTAAAACGCACGGCGAAAATATATTACGAACAATTTGAGCCGTATCTTACAAAAATGGCATACGGCACCGAACCACTCATCTATGAAACGGCGCGCGGCATACTCGGCTCTGCCGAAATGAGCAATGTAAGGTGGCATACCTACGGCGGCAGAGACTACACCGTGTTCGGCTCGTCAAGCGGCAAGGACTTTATGGCTTCGGTCGAACTTGTACGGGATTTTGTGAAAAAACGCAAAGATTATCTTGATGAATATTGGAAACCATATTATAATATAGAGGTCGATGAAACCACGACGGAAACAACGACCGAAACAACAACAGAAAATACAACAGAAAATACAACAGAAACAATGACCGAAACCGCAACGGAGAGTATGACCGGATCAACAACGGAAAATACAACTTCGACCACAGCCGAAACTTTTACGGAGTTCACGACAGAGACGGTATCGGCAAACGTAAATGAAACGGAAGACACTTCAAAAACTTATGCAGAGGTTTTTGTTTACGGCGATGTCAACTGTGACGGCAAAGTGGCGGCGGATGATGCGGCATTCGTGCTTCAGAAAACACTTAACAGTGCTTTTGTTATGCCGATAGAGAAAAAAACGCCGGATTGGATAAGGTACAGCGATGTCGGCCTTGACGGCAAGACGGCGGCGGACGATGCGGCAATGATATTGCAGAAAGTGCTTTCTTCATCATATAAAATGCCGTGTGAAAAATAAAGCAAACAGTATAAGCCCTCGTACCGCAGGGGATAGGGGCATCATAAAAAACAGGCAAAAAATATCCGAAAGGAAAAATTATGGACGAAAATATTTTCAGAAAAAAAACTATTGAGAGGATAACCTCACCCGAAAAACTTGATGATTTTTTGCAGGTGGCAAGACCAAAGGTATGGATAATAATGTCCGCTATCATCATCCTTATAATCGGGGCTGCCGTGTGGGCTACTTTCGGCGTGGTGACCATCAGGGATGAAAACGGTGAGAACATGACCATTCATCCGATAGAATTTGTAATAAACTGACCGTTAAGGAAACAGTATCGGATCGTATACGGAGCTAAAACGGATCTTAAATTTGTTGATTGGAACTTTGCTTATGGATAAGAAGATAAAAGAACCTATTTTAAAGGGTGTTGCAAAAACACCCGTTATTATGCAGATGGAAGCGCTGGAGTGCGGAGCGGCTGCTCTTGCGATGGTGCTTGCATATTATGACAAATGGATACCGCTTGAACAGGTGCGCCTTGACTGCGGCGTTTCGCGTGACGGCTCGAATGCCAAAAATATTATGTCTGCCGCACGCAGCTACGGCCTTGTTGCCGAGGGTTTCAAAACCGAACCCGAGGAACTGCGTGACGGCGGTCAGTTTCCCTGTATCCTTCACTGGGAATTTAACCATTTTGTGGTATGCAACGGTTTTAAAGGCGATAAAGTTTATATAAACGACCCCGCCAACGGCAGTAGAGTCATAAATATGGAAGAATTTGACAGGGCTTTTACGGGCGTTTGCATAATGTTTGAGCCGGGTGAGGGTTTTGAACCTTCGGGCAGCAAAAAAAGCGTACTTAAATTCGTGAAAGAACATATGAGCGGAACAACGGCGGCAGTGCTTTTTGTATTCACGGCAACGCTTATCGCAACGGGGCTTCAGGTAGCTACAGCAGGATTTTCGCGCGTTTTTATGGATTATCTGCTCCCGGGTACCAACGATAATCTGCTTGTGAAATTCACCGTGGGTCTCGGCATACTGACGGCGCTTAAAGTGCTTGTTGATGTTGTTCGCACGGTCTATTCGTTAAGATTGAACGGTAAGATGGCGGTGGTGGGCAATACTTCATATATGTGGCACGTTCTCCGCTTACCTATGGAGTTTTTCTCGCAGAGATCCGCAGGAGATATTCTTTTAAGGCAAAAGACGAATGCTTCCGTTGCATCAAGTATGGTAAACAGCGTTGCGCCGCTTTTGCTCAATTTTATAATGCTTATTTTCTATTTTGTCGTTATGCTGCGTTACAGCCCTATGCTGACGGCTGTCGGTGTTACGGCAGTGATAGTCAACCTTGTTATTTCAAGGATGATCGCCGTAAAACAGCAGAATATAACCAGAATACTTATGCGCGACAAAGGCAAACTTGCCTCCATAAGCGTGTCGGGCATTGAAATGATAGAGACCATAAAGGCAAGCGGCGCCGAAAACGGTTGGTTTGAGCGCTGGTCGGGCTATCAGGCTGCCGTAAACGTACAGAATGAAAACTATGCGCAGGAAGGCTATTATCTCGGCTCTGTGCCGCGCTTTGTGACCGAGCTTGCAAATACGCTGGTAATGGTGCTTGGCGTGCTGCTTGTCATGCGTCATCGTTTCAGTCTCGGTATGATATACATATTCCAGAGCTTCCTCGGAAGTTTTACCGCACCTGCAAACTCCGTTATGTCGGTTGGCAGGAAGTTTATAGAGATGCGCACGGATATGGAGCGTATCGACGATGTTATGAAATATCCGTCAGCTTTTGAAGATAATGAAAATTCGGAAGAGCGCACAGGCGAAAATAATGAAGAAATGAACAAACTGAGTGGTGCTGTGGAGATCAAAAATCTTACTTTCGGATATTCAAGGCTTGAAGAACCCGTGATCAAAAATCTTGACCTCAGCATAAAGCAGGGACAGAGAATAGCTGTTGTCGGTGCATCGGGCTGTGGCAAATCCACGGTGTCAAAGCTTGTTTCGGGCTTATACAAACCGTGGGAGGGCGAGATACTTTTTGACGGCAAAAGATTTGACGAGATAGACCGCGGTATATTCACAGGCTCCGTTGCGGTCGTCGATCAGGATATAACGCTTTTTGAAGACACCATAGCAAACAACATCCGTATGTGGGATGAAAGTATAGAGGATTTTGAGATCATACTTGCCGCAAGGGATGCAAAACTGCATGATGATATAATGCAGCGCCCGGGCGGTTATCAGTATAAGCTTTGTGAGGGCGGACGCGACCTTTCCGGCGGTCAGAGACAAAGGCTCGAGATAGCGCGTGTGCTTGCACAGGATCCCACTCTTGTTATTCTTGACGAGGCAACGAGCGCTCTTGATGCAAAGACCGAGCATGAGGTCGTAAATGCAATAAATCAGCGGGGTATAACCTGTATAGTTATTGCACACCGCCTTTCCGCTATCAGAGACTGCGACGAGATAGTCGTGCTTGAAAAAGGCGTGGTAAAAGAACGCGGCACGCATAAAGAACTTATGGCCAAAAACGGTTATTATGCCGAATTGGTATCGAATGAATAGAGGTAAACGATGGGTTGGTTCAGTGAACAGATAGAACAAAGAAAAAAACAGGATAATGAGGTCTTTGAGGATGCTTTTATCAGGCTTGCGGGGTCTGTTCTCGGCGAGGAGGAGGCTGCGCGTTTAAGCGGCAGAAACCCGAATATACGCGATGCGGTAAAGGGCATACTGCGCTATTACGGGATAAAAGAGCATGATATCCCCTCAAATATAACCGACTTCAGTGAAAAGCTTGAATATGTTTTTCGCCCCAAAGGCATAATGTACCGCAGTGTTACGCTTGAAAAAGGCTGGTATAAGGAGGCTTACGGTCCTATGCTTGCATGGCATGAGGACACAGGTGAGCCTGTGGCGCTGCTTCCGAAGGGCAATATCTATTATTTTTATGACGATGCCGTGGGCAAGTCGGTAAAAGTCACATCCAAAACAGAAGAATACATCTCCGAACAGGCTATATTGTTTTACGAGCCTTTTCCGCTGAAAAAGCTGAATGTGGCGGAACTGCTGAAATATATGGTAAGCAGGCTTAACTTGCATGATGTTGTTGCGCTTGCGGCGGCTTCGGCGGTAGTTATCCTTATAGGTATGCTTACTCCCGTATTCAATAAAACTCTGTTTTCAACAGTCGTTCTGTCGGGCTCTGATACCGTGCTTGCGGCCATAGCCGTGTTTATGATAAGTGCGGTCATCTCAAAGCATCTTTTTGAGATAGTCAAAGAGATACTGACAGAGGCTGTCGGCACAAAAACAAGTCTTTCGGCAGAGGCGGCGGCCATGATGCGTGTGCTTTCGCTTCCTCCCGATTTTTTCAAAGACTACAGTGCAGGCGAACTTGCCAACAGAATAGGCTATATACAGTCATTTTGTCAGTTGATGGTGAGCTCCGTTTTCTCAACGGGTCTTACAAGTATACTTTCTCTTGTTTATATTGGTGAAATATTTATTTACGCTCCCGAACTTGTTTCGGCGGCTATAACCATTATTGCCGTAACGGTAGCTCTTTCGGTCATATCAACGCTGTGGCAGTCGAAAATAAGTTACAGACGCATGCAGTATGCGGCAAAGGAAAACGGTATCGGGTTTTCCTTTATTTCGGGCATACAGAAAATAAGACTTGCGGGTGCAGAAAAACGCGCCTTTGCAAAATGGGCGGAAGTCTATGCGGAGGAAGCTTCGCTCACATACGATCCGCCGTTGTTTTTAAAGCTTAATACAGCGATAAATACGGCAGTTTCACTTGTCGGTCTTATGGTCATCTATTATCTTGCCGTAAGTGCGGATATAGGTGTTGCCGATTTCTACGCTTTCAATACTTCATACGGCATGGTGCAGGGTGCTTTCATGGCACTTGCAAATACCGCACTTATAATAGCCGATGCAAAGCCAATACTCGATATGTGCAAGCCCATACTTGAAGCGGAACCCGAAGTGTCGGAAGGCAAGCAGATAGTTACACGTATTAACGGCGGCATAGAGATGAGTAATGTCAGTTTTGCTTATAAATCCGATATGCCCAAAGTAATAGACAAACTTAATCTGCGTATACGTCCGGGTCAGTATGTTGCCATAGTCGGTGAAACGGGCTGCGGCAAATCCACACTGATGAGACTTCTGCTCGGTTTTGAAAAACCGCAGAGAGGTGCCGTATACTATGACGGCATAGATATACAAAGAATGGATCTGCGTTCTTTAAGACGCAAGATCGGTGTTGTTATGCAGGACGGAAAACTTTTTCAAGGCGATATCTTCTCCAATATTGCAATATCCGCTCCCGATATCACGCTCAAAGAAGCGTGGGACGCCGCGGAGACCGCAGGCATAGCCGATGATATAAGGCAGATGCCTATGGGTATGAACACCCTTATATCGGAAGGCTCGGGCGGTATTTCGGGCGGACAGCGCCAAAGGCTTATGATAGCCCGTGCTATTGCATCAAAACCGAAAATACTTATGTTTGACGAGGCAACAAGCGCACTTGACAATATAACACAAAAAAAAGTATCCGAAGCTTTGGATAAACTCAAATGCACAAGGATAATAATTGCGCACAGGTTATCAACGATAATGCAGTGTGACAGGATAATAGTGCTGAAAAACGGACAGATAGCTGAAGACGGTACATATTCACAGCTTACGGAAAGCGATGGTCTCTTTGCCGAACTGGTAAGAAGACAGAGACTTGATAAATAAAATGATGAGGAGATGATGTCATGAAAACACAAGTATTTACACTCACAAAAGAAAAGACAGAACTTGAAAGCATACTTGCGGAAATGGAAAAAGCAGCGGTATATTGTGACCTTGACAAAAAAGAGGCTACAAGGCTTAGACTGCTCTCGGAAGAACTTATAGGCATGGTACCCGAACTGCTTGATTTCTGCTCGGCAAAGTTCTGGGCGGAGAGTATAGGCAAGGAGTTTGAACTTTATGTAAGTGCGGAACTTAACGATATGTTCAGCGCAGACAGGGAAAAACTGCTTGAAATATCAAAATCGGGCAAAAATGCCGCGGCAAAAGGCATTATGGGTAAAATACGTTCGGTTGTCGAAACAATGTTTGTGGAATATTCAAATGCTGTCGCATTGCAGGACGAGCGGTTCTATCAAATGGGTATTGCACCTTCTCATTATTACTACTTAAGGCAGTGGTCGCTCAACCGCTATAAAAATGCCGCAGAGGGAAACGGCGAAGAATGGGATGAACTTGAAGCTTCCATCATCGCAAACCTTGCGGATGATGTTATAGTCGGTATAAAAGGCAGAAAAGTGGATATCACCGTCAAAAAGAAGTTCAAGTGATGTTTGTGATCGCAGATAATTATAAGCTTTAGGAAAACGCTGATTAAATTCAAAAAAACAAAAATAATTTTAGCCGATGGCGGCGCATTTGTAGGCGACCATGCTAATGTGAAGCCTAACAGGCTGAACATAGCAAACAGAGCCGTTAAGCAAATGCGCAAAATTATTTTTGGTA
>JAGAHK010000109.1 GCA_017627115.1 Bacillota bacterium
CTCTGCTGATTAAAATGCGCCGATCCATTGCTCATCGCGGAAACAACACTGTCGGAGAGTATCTCGAAAAAAATATAGGTCTGAGCCAGACAAGGCTTACTATACGCGATTTAAAAGGTGGAAATCAGCCTATTATACGTCACAGAAACGGATACACCTATGCTATTGTTTATAACGGTGAGATCTATAATACTGATGAATTAAACAAGGAGCTTATTGAAAAAGGGTATGAATTCAAGACTACAACGGACACCGAGACCATACTTTACGCATATATGGAATATGGCGAAAAATGTGCTGAAATGCTTAATGGTATATTTGCTTTTGCCATATGGGACAACAAAAAAGAAAAACTATACCTTTTCCGTGACAGAAGCGGTATTAAACCACTTTTTTACGCTATAAGCGGCAGTACACTTGTATTTGGTTCGGAGATAAAAGCACTATTTTGTCATCCGCTTGTAGAACCTGCTATAGATGATGATACCATAAGACAGGTTTTTTCAATACTGCCTGCAAGGAGTGAAGGCAGCGGTGTTTTTAAATGCATAAAAGAAGTTAAATACGGTTCATATATAGTATTTGACAGAAACGGGCTTTCAGAGAAACGTTATTGGCAGCTTGAAAGCCACACTCATACCGAAAGTTATGAAGATACGGTGCAGCATCTTAATTATCTGATAAATGATGCTGTTCGCAGACAAATGGTATCCGACGTGCCTGTATGCAGCTTTTTATCGGGCGGTATAGACAGTTGCATTGTAACGGCAATAGCGTCAAACTATCTTAACGAAAGGGGGAAAATACTAAATACCTTTTCATTTGATTTTACCGATAACAATAAATATTTCAAGCCAAGCAGTTTCCAGCCCGAGCAGGATAAGCCATATGTACGCAAAATGCTTGCACACTTTAACGTAAATCATACATTTTTGGAATGTGAGCAATTGGAACTTGCGGATTATTTATACAAAGCTGTTGATGCGAAGGATGTCCCGGGAATGGCTGATATTGATGCTTCTCTGCTTTATTTTTGCAAGCTTGTGAAACAGCATAATAAAGTTGCGCTTACGGGCGAATGTGCCGATGAGATCTTTGGCGGTTATCCGTGGTTTCACCGTGAAGAATTCATAAACGCAGATACTTTCCCGTGGTCGATAAATCTGTATGTCCGCGAAAAATATCTGAACGAAAAATACAAAAAAAGACTTGATCTGAAAAACTATGTTGACAGTCAATACAAAGCCGTACTTGCCGAAATGCCTTACCTTGACGGTGAAACGGCGCTGCAAAAACGTCAAAGAGAGATAAGTTTCCTTAATTTGAAAGGCTTTATGACCACGCTTTTATGGCGAATGGACGCAACAAGTATGTTTAACGGGCTTGAAGCGCGCGTGCCTTTCGCCGACCACCGTATTATTGAATATATGTGGAATGTGCCTTTTGATATGAAATGTCCGAATGGTGTTGTAAAAGGACTTTTACGTGACAGCGTTAAAGGGTTGCTGCCCGAGGAGATACGCCTGCGCAGGAAAAGCCCATACCCTAAAACATACAATCCCGAATACGAAAGAATACTCAAAGAGCGGTTGAGTATTATAATAGAAGATAATAATGCGCCTTTAAATGAGTATATAGACAAAAAGGCTGTAACACAGCTTATCAGTTCACCCGGGAACTATGGAGAACCGTGGTTCGGACAGCTGATGAGCTCGGTACAGATGCTTGCTTATTTGATACAAGTTAATTATTGGCTTGAAAAGTATGCGTGATAAGCCGCAAAAAAAGCCCCGAAAAACGGGGCTTTCAGGCTGTCAAAAAGTGTTTATTTTATCATTTATTATATGAATCATATAATAGCAAATAATTCGTTTATTAAAGTAACTCAAAGCGTCGCAGACTAAAATCCGCAGGCGGAAACCGCGTTTTCGCCGAGGAGCAGACAAAGTCTGCATACTTTACAGGCTTGCAAGTGTATCTTTGATGCACGCAGACAAGACTGCAAATTTTGAAAGAAAACAAAGTTTTCTTTCAAGGCTGTCGACTTTATCGACAGCCAAAAGCCCCGAAAAACGGGGCTTTAAAATTATTATTGACCTGTAAGGTAACGCTTGAACGCATCTCTGTCGATACAGTTAGCAAGAGCTGTAGTCTGTGTGATCTTGCCTTCCTTAACAAGTGTTGCAAGGTGGAAGTCAAGCGTTTGCATACCTGCCGACTGGCTTGTCTGCATTGTAGAGTTTATCTGGTGAGTTTTATCCTCACGGATCATATTTCTGATAGCATCGTTAACAACAAGAACTTCCAGTGCAGCCATACGTCCGTTACCGCTCTTAAGAGGCACAAGACGCTGTGTAACAACGCCCTCAAGAACCATAGCAAGCTGTGTTCTAACCTGCTGTCTTGCATGAGGCGGGAAGGAGTCGATAACACGGTTGATGGTAGACGCAGCACCGATAGTATGCAGTGTTGAGAAAACCAAGTGACCTGTTTCAGCTGCTGTAAGGGCAACCGAAATAGTCTCGTTATCACGCATTTCACCTACGAGGATAACATCGGGGTCCTCACGCAGAGAGCCGCGCAGCGCATTCTCGAATGAAAGAGTATCGGTACCTACTTCACGCTGGTTAACGATACAAAGCTGATGATGATGTACATATTCTATAGGGTCCTCGATAGTGATAACATGCTCACGTCTTGTACGGTTTACCTGGTTGATGATAGCCGCAAGAGTTGTTGATTTACCCGAACCTGTAGGACCTGTTACAAGAACAAGACCTTTTTTAAGACCTGCGAAATGACGTGCAACAGGCGGAAGACCAAGTTCATCAATAGTAAGTATCTTTGAAGGAAGTACACGGAATACACCGCCAAAGCAGCCCTTCTGCTTATAGATATTTGCTCTGTAACGTGTTGCAGTATCATCCTCGTACGCAAAGTCGATCTCACCCATATTTTCAAGATATGAGATCTGGAAGTCGGTCAGGATAGAGAACAATATACTCTTTGTTTCATCGGGTGTCATAACGGGATAGTTTTCTATAGCCGTAAGTTCACCGTGAAGACGCATTTTAGGCTGTGTACCAACAGTGATATGAAGGTCACTCGCGCCGGAATCTCTTGCTTTTGAGAGCAAGTCAATCATAGCTTCAATCATTTAAAATTTACCCCCTGATTAATTTTCTTTGTTGGGAAGAAACAAAAAATTGTAAACCCCAAATTTTACTAAAATAATTATTATATTTAATACAATACCGAATATTATACCGAATAAGTCGCTCTGACAAGTTCATCAACAGAAGTTTTGCCGCTTAAAACGTGAGCTTTACAGTCTTCACGCAGTGTGACCATACCTTCGGCAATAGCAGCTTCCTTGATAACGGCTGCATCCTCATTTCTGTTGATCATCGCCTTTATCTTACCGGATACAACGAATACCTCGTGTATACCCATACGTCCTTTATAACCTGTGTTACCGCATTCGGGACAGCCTTTAGCTCTGTAAAGCTCAATATCATCCGATATTTCAAGGAATTCCTTCTCTGCTTCATCGGGAACATATTTTTCTTTACAGTGAACACAAAGCTTCTTAACAAGACGCTGTGCGATAACGCCAACTGTTGAGTCGGCAACCATGTAAGGCTCGATACCCATATCCACAAGACGTCCAACGGCACCGACAGCATCGTTGGTATGGATAGTTGAAAGCACAACGTGACCTGTGATAGCCGCCTTAACAGCTATCTGTGCAGTCTCGTCATCACGGATCTCACCGATCATGATAACATCGGGGTCCTGACGAAGGATAGAACGAAGAGCCGCAGCAAAGGTCATGCCCGCTTTTGCGTTAACCTGTACCTGATTAAGACCGTCAAGCTTATACTCAACAGGGTCCTCAACAGTAACTGTATTGATGGTGGCATCGTTTACCTCGGAGAGAACCGAGTAAAGCGTTGTGGACTTACCTGAACCTGTAGGTCCGCAAACAAGGATAATACCGTTGGGAGATTTGATCATGCTCTTGAAGAACTTAAGGTTAGTTTCACTCATACCAAGCTGATCGATAGAAAGAACGGTACCGATACCACCCAAAACTCTGATAACGATCTTCTCGCCATAAACGGTGGGAAGAGCGGAAACACGCAGGTCGACCTGTCTGCCTTCCATTTTATACTCGATACGACCGTCCTGTGGTATACGCTTTTCGGCGATATCCATACCGGACATGATCTTTATACGGGCTGAAAGGTTGTTATGAGCAGCCGCCTTGATCTCCATTTTTTCAACCATCTGACCGTCTATTCTCATACGGATGCGGGTAACATCTTTTTGGGGCTCGATATGAATATCGGAAGTACCTGTCTTGATAGCTGTTTCGATAACATTGTTAACAAACTTAACGATAGGCGCATTGTCGATCTCGCTTTTAAGCTGATCGCCAAGGTCTACCTGTTCCATTTCTTCTGCATCAAATTCCTGGAATTCCTGGTTAACGCTTTCGGAAGCCTCGTTCTGCTCCTCACCCGAATACCAATCGGGGATATGGCTTACAATATCTTCCTGTGTTGCAAGAACAAAACGCACAGGCTTGCCCGATTTAACACGAATATCATCGGATAAAAAGAAGTTCATGGGGTCTGTTGTCGCAACAACGATACCCTTTTCGTTAACTTCTATGGGCAGTACAGTGTGCAGTTCGCAATAATCACGCTTTAAAAGCGCTGTTGCATTTGAATCGGGCTCTAATTTGCCTATTTCGACATACTCGACCTTCAAGCGGCTGGAAAGAATGCGCATAAGATCCTGCTCCTGCACATAGCCAAGCTCGATAAGTGTGTCGCCAAGCTTTTTACCCTTTTGTTTTTGAATTTTAAGAGCATACTCAAGCTGGTCTACGGTTATAAGACCGTTCATAAGCAAAAGCTTGCCTATGGGTATGTTCTTCTGACCCTGTCCGGGCATTGGCATTCCCATAAAAAATCACTTCCTGTTAATAAATTTTTTATATTTTGGTTTGGGGCGCCGTTGGGC
>JAGAHK010000110.1 GCA_017627115.1 Bacillota bacterium
AATTTAATCAGCGTTTCCCTTAATAAAAATTTCATAAATATTCATCTTGCAATAAGTCGCACTTTGTCTTATAATGTAATATGGTTTAAAATATAAATTTTTTTAAGAAAATTGTTCAGAGGTTTTCAGAGGTGATTTAATGAAAACATACAAAGTCGGCATAGACATCGGCTCTACCACGATAAAGCTTGTGGTCGTTGACGATGGCGGCGAAATACTTTTTAAGGATTATCAGAGACATTTATCGAATATTCAGGAGACCCTGCTTTCGCTTATCAAATCGGCGCGCGAGCAGCTTGGCGATGTAAGCTTCAGCGCGATGATAACGGGCTCGGGCGGTCTTTCCATATCGGAATGGATAGGCATACCCTTTATTCAGGAGGTAGTTGCGGTCTCGGGCGCAATAGACAGGCTTATACCCAAAACGGATGTCGCTATCGAGATAGGCGGCGAGGATGCAAAGATAATTTACATCACGGGCGGTCTTGAACAGCGTATGAACGGTATCTGCGCAGGCGGTACGGGCAGTTTTATCGACCAGATGGCTTCGCTTTTGCAGACCGATGCAATGGGTCTTAACGAGCTTGCAAAACAGCATAAGGTCATCTACCCCATAGCCGCGCGCTGCGGTGTGTTTGCAAAAAGCGATATTCAGCCGCTTATCAACGAGGGTGCGGCAAAAGCCGACCTTGCGGTGTCCATTTTCCACGCAGTTGTTAACCAGACTATAAGCGGCCTTGCCTGCGGTAAACCGATAAGGGGTCATGTTGCTTTTCTCGGCGGTCCCCTGCACTTCCTTACCGAGCTTAAAGCACGTTTTGTGGATGTACTCGGCTTAAAGCCCGACGAGATAGTCGAAACGGATAATTCGCATCTGTTTGCAGCTATGGGTGCGGCTTTTGCATCAAAGGACGACAAAATTTTCACTTTTGACAAGCTTATAAACAACCTTACGGGTGAAAAACACCTTACAATGGAGATATCGCGCCTCGATCCGCTTTTCGTGGACGAGGACGATTACAATAAATTCAAAGAACGCCATAAAAAAGCCGTTGTTGCAAAGGGCAATCTTTCGGAATACAGCGGCAATGTATTTCTTGGCATAGATGCAGGCTCCACAACAAGCAAGCTTGCACTTATCGACGACAAAGGCACGCTTTTGTATTCGTTCTATGCAGGCAACGAGGGCAACCCTCTTAAAATGGTAATGAATGCCTTAAAGCAGATATACCGTATGCTGCCCGAGGGCGTGAAGATAAAAAAGGCCTGTGTTACGGGCTACGGCGAGGGTCTTATAAAAGAGGCTCTTATGATAGACCTGGGCGAGATAGAGACTGTCGCACATTACAAGGCGGCTTCGTTCTTCGACCCCGAAGTTGATTTCATCCTCGATATAGGCGGTCAGGATATGAAGTGCATACGCATAAAGGACGGCGTTATCGACAATGTACTGCTTAACGAGGCTTGTTCGGCGGGCTGCGGCTCGTTCATAGAGACGTTTGCAAAAAGTCTCGGTCTGCCCGTGCAGGAGTTTGCGAAAGTTGCGCTTTTTGCAAAAAGCCCGATAGACCTCGGCTCACGCTGCACGGTGTTTATGAATTCGCGTGTTAAGCAGGCGCAGAAAGAGGGTGCGGAAGTTGCCGATATTTCATCGGGTCTTGCGTATTCCGTTATCAAAAACGCCTTGCAGAAAGTTATCAAGATAACCGACCCGACCGAAATGGGCAAACACCTTGTTGTGCAGGGCGGTACTTTCTATAACGAGGCGGTTTTGCGTGCTTTTGAGAAAATTTCCACACGCGATGCCATACGTCCCGACATCAGCGGCATTATGGGCGCTTTCGGCGCAGCCATAATTGCGAAAAACAAATATATCGAGGGCGAGGAGTCCACTATCCTCTCACCCGAACAGCTGGAGGAGCTGGAGATAACCACCTCTCTTACACGCTGCAAGGGCTGTACGAACAACTGTCTTCTTACGATAAACAGGTTCAACGGCAACCGCCGCTTTATCACGGGCAACCGCTGTGAAAGGGGTCTGGGCAAGGACCCGAACGCAAGCTGCGTGCCAAACCTGTTCGACTATAAATACGACCGTCTTTTCAGCTACAAGCCTATCGACCCCGACAAGGCAAAACGCGGCGTTGTGGGCATACCGCGCGTGCTGAATATGTACGAGGACTATCCGCTGTGGTACACCTTCTTTACGGAGCTGGGCTACAGTGTGCGCCTTACGCCAAAGACGAACCGCCGTATCTACGAGCTTGGCATAGAGAGCATCCCCAGCGAGTCTGTGTGCTACCCCGCAAAGCTTGTTCACGGTCATGTGAAATTCCTTATCGACGAGGGCATAAAGTTTATTTTCTACCCCTGCATCGCCTACGAGCATCAGGAGATAATGAGTGCGGACAGCTGCTTCAACTGCCCCATAGTTACCAGCTATCCCGAAAACATCAAAAACAACCTTGAAGAGATACGCACAAAAAATATAGATTTCCGCAACCCGTTTTTCAGCCTTGCAAAGCCCGAGCATTTTATAAAAAGGCTTCAGGAGGAGTTCCCCGATATAGACAGGGACGAGGTGGCAAAGGCGGCGCGCCTTGCTATCAAGGAGCAGCAGCGCTACCGTGAGGATATGCGCAAAAAGGGCGAGGAAACTTTAAGTTATCTTATAGAGAACGATATGACGGGTATTGTTGTGGCAGGCAGACCCTACCACACCGACCCCGAGATAAACCACGGCATACCCGAACTTATAACAAGCTACGGTGTTGCCGTACTCACCGAGGACAGTATCGCGCATCTGGGTGACGTACAAAGACCGCTGAATGTCCGCGACCAGTGGGCATATCATTCAAGGCTTTATGCGGCGGCTACCTATGTAGGCACACGCGACGACCTTGAACTTGTGCAGCTCAACAGCTTCGGCTGCGGTCTCGATGCCGTTACCACGGACGAGGTAAGCGATATTTTAAAGGCACACAACAAGGTTTATACCCTGCTTAAAATAGACGAGGTAAGCAATCTCGGCTCGGCAAGGATAAGGATACGTTCGCTTTTTGCCGCACTTGAAGAAAGACGTGCAAAGCGCATAACCGCACGCGAAGCCGATACAGCAACAAAGCGTGTTGTCTTTACCAAAGAGATGAAGAAAAACCATACAATGATAATGCCGCAGATGTCGCCTTTCCACTTCGACCTTGCAAAAGAGGCTTTCAAGGCGGACGGCTTCAATATTGACGTTATGCCTGCCATAGACCGCGAATGTGTGGATATAGGGCTTAAATACGTTAACAATGATGCCTGCTATCCTGCGCTCATTGTTGTGGGTCAGGTGCTTAAAGCACTGCAAAGCGGCAAGTACGACCTTGATAATGTTTCGGTCTTTATCAGCCAGACGGGCGGCGGCTGCCGTGCAAGCAACTATATCGGCTTTATCCGCCGTGCGCTCAAAAAGGCGGGTATGGAGAATATACCCGTTGTTTCGGTCAGCACGCAGGGTCTTGAAAAGAACCCCGGCTTTAAGATCTCGCCAAAGCTTGCTGTAGGTATGCTGCAAAGCGTGCTCTACGGCGACCTGCTTATGCGCCTTGTTTACCGCGTAAGACCGTATGAGCTTTTAAAAGGCTCGACGGATGCCCTTTACCGCAAGTGGAACGAGGTCTGCAAGGAGGCTGTAAAACGCTGCAAGTACGGCGAATACAAGAAAAATATAGCTAAAATAATCGAGGAATTCGATAACCTGCCGATCGACGAAAACCTTGTGAAACCGCGTGTCGGCGTAGTCGGCGAGATACTTGTAAAATTCCACCCGACAGCCAACAACGATATAGTGGGGCTGCTTGAACGCGAGGGCGCGGAGGCTGTTGTGCCCGACCTGACGAACTTTTTGACCTACTGTTTCTATAACTCGACCTACAAGGAAAAGTATTTCGGTATGAAACACTCGGCGACTATCATTTCAAATATAGGCATACGTGTTGTCGAGGCGTACCGCAAGCCGATGAGCGACCTGCTGCGCAGGAGCAAGCGTTTTGAAGCGCCTGCGAACATTGCGGAGCTCGGCGAGATGGCAAAGGATATAGTCAGCCTGTGCAACCAGACGGGCGAGGGCTGGTTCCTTACCGCAGAGCTTGTGGAGCTTATCCGTTCGGGTGTGTATAACAATATCTGTACGCAGCCTTTTGCCTGCCTGCCGAACCACGTTACGGGCAAGGGCATTATAAAGGAACTCAAACGCAGACATAAATACAGCAATATAGTTGCGGTGGATTATGACCCCGGCGCAAGCGAGGTAAACCAGATAAACCGTATAAAACTTATGTTGAGTGTTGCGGAGAAGAATTTGCAGTATATAAACAGCGGCAAGGAAGATGCCGCTGCCGCAGCGGAGTAAAAAAACTGCGAAAGATTTTTAATACAAACAAAAAAAGGGACTGTCGCATTAAGAATATGATAATATTCAATGTTTCAGTCCCTTATATTGTCTATTCCCTGTTAAATGAAATTTTTTATTAATGTAATTTTGGCGCCGCAGGCTTTAATCCGCAGGCGGAAACCGCGTTTTCGCCGAGGAGCAGACGAAGTCTGCATACTCTACAGACTTGCAAGTGTATCTTTGATGCACGCAGACAAGTCTGCTAATTGGCAAAAAACCTGTTTTTTGCCAGAGGGTGGAGCTTAATGCGACACCCCCAAAAAAACATTACTGTAATTTTTCTTTGCCGCCCATGTAAGGTCTCAATACTTCGGGAATATTGACTGTGCCGTCTGCATTAAGATTGTTTTCAAGGAATGCTATAAGCATACGAGGCGGTGCAACAACTGTATTGTTGAGTGTGTGTGCAAAATATTTCTTGCCGTCTTCGCCGTTTACACGTATTTTAAGTCTGCGTGCCTGTGCATCGCCGAGGTTGGAGCAGCTGCCGACTTCAAAATACTTCTTCTGTCTTGGTGACCATGCTTCAACATCGAAAGATTTAACTTTAAGGTCTGCAAGGTCGCCGGAGCAGCATTCAAGTGTACGAACGGGAATATCAAGGCTTCTGAACAGGTCAACTGTGTTCTGCCAGAGTTTGTCAAACCATATTTTGCTGTCCTCGGGTTTACATACAACTATCATTTCCTGCTTTTCAAATTGATGTATACGGTAAACACCGCGCTCCTCTATGCCGTGTGCGCCTTTTTCCTTACGGAAGCAGGGTGAATAGCTTGTAAGAGTGTAGGGGAGTTCAGCTTCGGGAATAATAGTGTCAATAAACTTGCCTATCATTGAGTGTTCGCTTGTACCGATAAGGAAAAGATCCTCACCTTCGATTTTATACATCATTGAATCCATTTCGGCAAAACTCATAACGCCAGTTACTACATTGCTTCTGATCATAAAAGGCGGTACACAGTAGGTGAAGCCTCTGTCTATCATAAAATCGCGTGCATAGCTGATAACTGCGGAATGCAGTCTTGCAATGTCGCCCATAAGATAATAGAAACCGTTGCCTGCAACTTTACCTGCACTGTCAAGGTCGATACCGTTAAAGCGTTTCATTATTTCGGTGTGATAAGGTATTTCAAAATCGGGAACAAGGGGTTCGCCGTATTTTGTTACCTCAACATTCTCGCTGTCGTCCTTGCCGATAGGTACGGAGGGGTCGATAATGTTGGGTATTACCATCATTATTTCTTTGACCTGTTCCTGAAGCTCTGTTTCAAGCTTTTCAAGTTCTTCAAGCCTTGCAGCCTGTGCATTAACCTGTGCTTTTACTTCTTCTGCTTTTTCTTTTTCGCCCTTGCCCATAAGTGCGCCAATCTGTTTTGAAAGGGTCTTTCTTTCCGCTCTTAAGCTGTCGGCTTCCTGCTGGGTAGCACGGCTTTTTGAATCAAGCTCGATAACCTTATCAACAAGTTCAAGCTTGCTGTCCTGGAATTTGTTTTTGATGTTCTGCTTAACTACATCGGGATTTTCTCTTACAAATTTAATGTCTAACATTTTTTATTTTTCCTCCTGTAATACAAATTTTTTTATAATTTCGGCAATCGGGCTGTTATCGCAGGTACTTTCCGTAACATAATCGGCAATATCCATAAGTTCGGGTATTGCATTGCGCACGGCAACACCAAGCCCTGCCGCCTTTATCATATCAATGTCGTTTTCGTGGTCGCCCACTGCTATTACTTCTTCTATAGGTATTTCAAGAAGCTGCGCAAGCTCTGTCAGCGCCGAACCTTTGGTTATGTTCAGCGGATTGAATTCAAACAGATATTTATGTGAAAAAAAAGTGCAGCATCTCTGTCTTATGCTCTGCGGCATATTTTTTTCTATTTTGCGCAGTCTTCTGGGGCTTGCAAGAATAATTACTTTATTTATTTCATCCGTCAGATGATTTAAAAGACTATCGACTTTATTTGCCTTGAAACCCTGCTTTTTGCAGTATTGGCGTGTAAAAAACGTAGTGCGGTCGATCCACAAACCGTTTTTTTGATAGATCTGCACATTTGTACGCATTTTTTTACAATAGCGGATAATATCGCTTACAAGCTCCTTATCGAGATAGTGACAGGCAAGAACCTCGCTGTTACTATATATTATACCACCGTTATACCCAATTGTATAGCCTTTTATGCCAAGATAATCGTTAAATCTTTTAAGAGCCATGTTTGAACGTCCGCTGCATATCGCAACATTGCAGCCTTTTTCCATGGCGGCCTGAATAGCGGTCCTGTTTTCGTCACTGATTTTACCTTTGCTGTTCAACAGTGTATCGTCAAGATCCGTCAAAAGTAATCTATACATATATTTATCCCTTTTTGTTCTTTTGTTTTAACAGTTCTCTTTTACGTTTTTTAATTATCATTCGTTCTTTGAAAACAATATTGCTGTCGTTATTCCTTGCGGCTTTGATGGCATCGTTTTCCTCATCGCTTAAAGGTAAAAGACAATCGCCTGCAATTATTTGTTTTGCATAGGTGTAGCTGCCGTCTCTGTAATACAGGCTGTTGAGAACAATACCCGAATCGTTCTGATCGAGCAGAGCAATTGCATATGATAATTCCCCGCCTATATCTTCGGCTGTATTGTACTTAACAATACCGATTTTTTATATACTTGTTTTAAGAACTTTTTTAACGTCTTCAAGATCTTCAAAAATACCGTCATTTTTTGCCTTGATATCTCTTACTTCATCAAGATATTCTTTAAGCTGAAGCTCAAGATTATGATTTTTACTGTTAGGGCGCATAAATCTGTCAAACTTGTTTTTAAGCTTTCTGACCTCGATCATTGCACCGATAAAAGCAAGAGTCATAACTATCATCAAAACCAATAATATTGCAATTACAATAACGGTATTGGACTCAATAAAATCAAGCATTCAGTTCAATCCTTTCGCTTTGTGAAATGATCACATTATTCTCATCCAAAAAATGTTTCACGTGAAACATTTATAGTAAACGACTTTTAAAAACATCCTTTACTGTAATTAATGTATTTGTCTTATCATTGTGACGATACGGTCAAGATCTTCGTCCGAATAGTACTCTATTTCTATCCTGCCTTTTTTATTCTTTTTCGGCTTGATATTTACCTTTGTGCCTAAAATTGATTTAAGGTCTTTCATAAGGCTGATGTAAATACGTGCTTCCTCGGGATTTTTGATCGAGGGTTTCTTCACTTCTTCGGGTACAGCCTCATTTTTGGCTTTTATAAGTTCTTCCGTCTGTCTTACGCTCAGACCTTCTTCGATTATAAGTTCTGCCGTTTCAAACTGCTCATCGTTATTTGGCAAGCCAAGAAGAGCACGACAATGACCGCTTGAAAGTCTGTTTTCAACAAGAAATGTCTGCACACGCTTATCAAGATTTAAAAGACGAATGGAGTTTGCGACTGCGGCACGACTTTTGCCGACCTTTTCCGCAATAGCTTCCTGATTTAAGTTGAATTCCTCTGCAAATTTTTTATATGTGAGTGCTTCTTCAAGAGGATTGAGGTCTTCACGCTGGATATTTTCAATAAGAGCTATTTCAAGTGCTTCAAGGTCTGAAATATCGTCGCGCACAATAACGGGAATTTCCGTTATTCCTGCTTTGCGTGCTGCGCGCCAACGTCTTTCGCCTGCGATTATCACATAATGGTCTTCATTTTTCTTAACGGTTATAGGCTGGATGACACCTATGCCCTTAATGCTTTCCGCAAGTTCTTCAAGGCTTTCCTCATCAAACTTTTTACGCGGCTGACTTTTATTCGGAGTTATTTTGTTTATATCTACCGAAAAAACCTTGCTCTGATCGTCGTTACTTACAACTGCAACGGGATCTTCTTTTATAAGAGCGCCAAGGCCTCTTCCTAAACCACCTTTTTTTGCTGCCATTTTAATTTCCTTCCTTTATTATTTGCCGTGTTCAATCACCATATCTGCCAAAAGTTCGTATGCCTCCGCACCCTTTGATTTCGGGTCGTAAATATTTATCGGCATACCGTGGCTCGGTGCTTCACTTAATCTGACATTACGCGGTATGATACATTTATATACGGATTCGTCAAAGTAATTTTTAACTTCTTCGACTACCTGTAATGATAAGTTCGTTCTGCCGTCATACATTGTAAAGACGATACCCTCGATTTTTATTTTATCGTTGAGTTTTGTTTTTACAATGTTGTATGTGTGTATAAACTGTGACAGACCTTCAAGTGCAAGAAATTCGCATTGAAGCGGAATAAGCACGGAGTCTGCCGCAACAAGGGCATTGAGCGTCAGTATATTCAAAGACGGCGGACAGTCGATAATGATAAAATCGTATCTGTCGCGTAAAAAATACTTATCTATCGTGTTTTTTAATATATGGTTTGGCTTTTCGGTCTCAACAAGCTCTATTTCCGCACCTGCAAGGTTGATGTCGGTGGGGAGTATCTCCATTGAGTTGAAATGCTCAACACGTTTTTTAATGTCAAAAAAGTCGGCATTTTCGGTTAATAAGTCATAAAATGTTTGATCGCCGTTGTTCTTTTCAAGACCGAGCCCTGTTGTTGTATTGCCCTGCGGGTCAGAGTCGATAACCAGAACGCTTTTGTTTTTTGCCGCAAGATAAGCGGAAAGATTGATAGCTGTTGTTGTTTTTCCGACACCGCCTTTTTGGTTGGCAATTGCAATAACTCGTCCCATTTTGTGTTTTACCTCCTTTTTGTCGAATTATTTAATTTTTTTACTATGATTTAATTATACCATAAAAATGTTTCACGTGAAACAAAAATATGATTTATTATTTAACAAAATTTGATAGTTAAAAAAATGATATTTTGTGTATTTTGTAATAGTTTTGTAACAATTTCCAAAAACTGCTATTTTTTAAAAAACTATTCAATTAAGTATTGAATTTTTTGATTATTTTGTTATAATTATAATAGAGGAAAATGGGGTCTTGTTGGAAAAACTATGTTTATACCGACGAGACGATCTTGAAAGGAAGAAAAATGCTACGGCTTGAAAACATACATAAAAGCTACGGCAAGGCTAAAATACTTGACGGTGTGGGCTTTGAGATATACAAAGGCGACTGTATCGGGCTTATCGGCGGCAACGGCTGCGGCAAAACCACATTGATACAGATACTTTGCGGCACTTTAAAACCAAATAAAGGCAGCATACTTAACGGCGGTGAGCCTGTTGAGAGGGCAGACTACAAGCATCTTTTCGGCTATCTTCCGCAGAACGATCCTCTTATTGACGAGCTGACGGTCAAGGATAATCTGAAACTGTGGTTTTCGGCAATGGATATAAAGTTCAAGGGCAGCGATATTGTTGATAAACTCGGCATTTCGGGCTATCTTAATAAGCCTGTGAATAAGCTTTCGGGCGGTATGAAACGCCGTGTGAGTCTGTGCATTGCAATGGCGAATAAGGCGCCGATACTTGTTATGGATGAGCCGACGACCGCACTTGACCTTGCGGCAAAAGGCGAAATATGGCAGCTTTTGAAGGATTTTATCACAAACGGCGGCACAATAGTTCTGAGTACGCACGATTATGATGAAATAAAGCGGTGCAGCCGTCTTATGCTGATGAAAAACGGCAAGCTGAAAGAAATAGATAAAAATACATCATATAATGAGATAATCGAGAGTATTATTGGAGGAGTAAATGAAGGACAACGATAAGCAAAGGCGGGGCAGAGTTGCTTCAAGGGAAGAATTGCTGAAAAAAAGTTCGCGCCGTGACCCGTCAAGGCGTGAGAGTACACGCAGGCAGACTTCCGAGGAAGAACCCGTAAAGAAAAAAACGGCATCGCAGGAGGCAAGGCAGAGGGCTGCGGAAAGACCGCACCATACAAGCGATGAACGCAGGCGGTCGGACGAACGCACTCCGCAGCAGACAACACAGCGTGTGACCTCACAGAAACAGGGCACAAAAAAGCGCAGAAAGAAAAAAAACAAGCTTAAAAGATATTACAGGCTGATAATTGTGATGATAATTTTCGTGCTTATTCTTGCAATACCTATAAGCGGAATAATAAGGCTGTTTTCGGGCAGCAAGGGCAGTGTGCGCAGGGCATATGCAAAGACTGTGAGTATGTACGAGAAAAAGCCTTCGGTGACGGAAAAAATACTTGGCAAGGATGTCACAAAGCTGATGAAAACAGGCAATTACAGTCAGAATTTCAGACTTGGCGTTACCGATAACACGGCAGGCATACAGGGGCTTGGCATATCGGGCAGCATGAACAAAAATACCTCGGGCAAAACGGCTGATATTCAGCTTTCCGCAGGTTATTCCGATGCGGATGTCATAGGGCTTAAAATGTTTACGGACAATAAGCAGATTCTTCTTTCGGCACCCGGTATCTACGATTCATGGCTCTCGATAGACTGTGATAAAAATGTTTCGCAGCTTTCGCAGTCGGCTCTCGGCAAAAAGATAGAGTTCTCCGATGAGCGTGATTTTCCGCTTAAACTTTTTGACGAACAGGATGACCAGGGCGAGATAATAGTCGGTCTCGGCGAGCAGTTTAAAACCATTTTCACAAAGCAGGCCGACAGCCTTTCCAAAAAGGCAGCATATAAGAGAATAAAGGAAAAGAAGGTCGTACTTATCGACGGTGCGGAAAAACGTCTGCGCGGCTACGAGCTGACGATAAAGGGCGATGATTTCAAAAACTTCCTTGTAAATATCATCAGCGATGTGAGGAAAAACAAGAAGATAAAAGCCTATCTTACCAATTATGCAAAGATACAGTTTAAGGAATGGGGCTTTTTGAGCAAGCTTTACGACAGCCCCGATTATCTTGTGGATACCTATTACAAGCAGATAGATGATACGATGGAGAAGATAAGAAACTCCGAATTCGTTGATACAAAGGCGGAAATTTATATCTATAAAGGCGTTATTGCCGATATACATTTCAGTACGGTCTACACTATCGACCAGGATCAGATGAAGATTGACCTTACGGGCGGTATGTACGGCGGCAAAAAGCCTTATGAGGACCTTTCGCTCAATCTTTCGTTAAGTGACGACAAGCGTGCTCTCAATATAGGCTACGCCGAGGAGACCGACAATATAGATTCCGCTTATACGCATAAGAGGTCTTTTGTGCTGGGTGACGGCAATGAAGATCTGACTGTTGATACAAAGGTGACTTACGATAAGTCAACGGGCGTGCTGAACGGTTCGGCAAACCTGAAAACACCGAGCGGCGGTTATATCGACCTGAACGGTTCGGGCAGTCTTAACAAGGCAAACGGCATTACGCAGATAAATGCGCAGGAGATAAAGCTTGACTATAACAGCCTGTTTACGCTTATTATGGACGGCAGTTACGATATAGGCGCGCTTTCGGCAAAACCGCAGAAACCCGACGGCGAGGTGACAGACCTGTTTACTGCCGACGAAGCGCAGCTTAATGCCATACAGACAACAGTAACGCAGAATATAGATGCGGTGTTCGGCAAAATAGATGAAGTACTGACAAAACTTATCGTTAAACCCGAGACACAGCCTGCGGACGGTCAGACGACCGAAAACGGCGAGAATACCGAGGCTTCTTCCGAAAGTACGGAGGGTGCAGCCGAAGAGACCACCGAACAGGCGGAGACCACAGAACAGACGGAAAACGCCGAAAACGCTGAAAATACGGACGAAGCGGCATAAAAACAAATGAGGGTGTCGCATTAAGCTCCACCCTCTGGCGAAAAACAGGTTTTTCGCCAATTTTGCAGTCATACTGCGCGCCAGCAAGCTGTCACTTGATGCCTGTAAGGTTTGAAAAATCAAGTTTTTCTCCTCGGCGAAAACGCGG